>NZ_JBQTCF010000004.1:0-168782 GCF_052379845.1 Roseinatronobacter sp. NSM
CTTCATGAGCCATGACGGGCTGTTCAAGGTACAGGTGCAAGTCGCGGATCATATCGATTTTGGGCTACAGTTGCAGATCGCGAAAGAGCTGATTGATGAATGCCTGAATGAATGGGCTGCGGACAGCCGCCCCGAAATCCGCGCCATCGTCACGCGCGCCTTTAATACGGACAAGGCAGGCCAGATCAACAAGGGCGAGATTTTCATGCTCTTGCGGCTGGAGATTGAGGATAAGCGCTGGCTGGAAGCGATGCGCGCGATCCGCGATGCAATGCGTATCGTGGGCAGCAAGACCTATATCCGCTGCTACCAACGTCCGACACAGGATGCGGGGTGGCAAGCCGTGACCATCGATCTGGCGAAGGCGTAAGGGGATGGTCTATAAACCGCTAATCCGGCCGCAACGGCTGAGGTCACAAGGACCGGGCACGGCATCGTTTGTTGATCGGCTGACCAAGCGCAATGCGAAGATGGTCGCCGAGGGAATTTGTGACGCGCAATATCCACTCGATCTGTATCAGCAACTGTCTCTGGTAGTTTCTGCAGAGTGGGATTCGCTGCCAGAAAGCTACAAGGCCAATCGCTTACCAGAAGAAGAGCTTATCGAGTGGGCCATTGAAACTGAAGAGGCAGCATGGTGTCTCGCCCGCGGCAACAACGCCTTTGTTATCGGACCCGATGTAACGGAAATGCTGCGCCGGACCGATGCCTCAGACGTTCGAGTTGCGGATATCCGAATGCCGTTCGACGGGTTTTGCATCCAGTTTGATGAAGGTCAGATGGTCTGGCCAAACGGGGCAGTTTTCGAGGGGGCCTATGTCAGGGCCACCTCAGATGGGATATCCATCGCCCCTTACTTTTCAGGGCCGCGCGGGAACCGCGATGAAACAGGGTTCATCTTTCGGGTGATTCTAAAGCAATCGTCCGAAGACAAGCTGAAGGATGCGTTGAGTAGGCTGCGCGAAAGTATATCCGCTGTGGCGGCATCTGGATCAACAATTGTCGAAGCGGTTAGCAACCGTGCGCTGGACGGTATCGAAGATCGGTCAGCACGCTACGACGAAGTTTTGGCGCTAATCGGATCGACACTTTGTCTCTTAAGTGCGCAGCCGGCACTTTCAGAAATCCGAACGATGCCTTGGCCCCCGGCGGTCCAACATAGGCCCGGCACAGCACACAAGTTGCCCAAGGGTGCTGTTGCGACCCGCATAATCACACTGGAAACGGTGGGTGGCGAAACAAATGGCCGTACCAGACTTGGAATATCGCCGCGCGCGCATTGGAGGCGCGGCCACTGGCGGAGAGTGCTTGTTGGCAAGGGTGGGGACCGTAATCACGTCCTCCGATGGATCAAACCAACCCTTGTAAATCCTGCTGAAGGACCGATGGCAGAAGCAACGCTTTACCGAATTAGCGATGCGAGTAATGCGCCCGCCCCCAACACCGACAATGGAGGCTCTCATGCCTGAGCAAATCGCGCTTCTCGAAATCCCGCTGATCGACGCCTCGGACCGCAAAGCCATGTCGATGGTTCATGACATTGGCGAAGGCATCGTGCTGGGCCGACCGGCAAAGTTTCGTATGACTGTGAATGCATCCCGCATTGAGGTCTGGGTGGCCGATGGCGTGTTCACTATCTCGGTCACTGACCTGTTGGAGAAATCGCTTCACGCAATCGAGGCAGACATTACCGCCAAAACTGCCGCGCGCGCCTTGGCTGTTCATGGCGTTCCCGATCAGACCAGCCAGCCCATGATCATAGGCTGGGATTGGGGGCGTGACGAATGACGGCTCGTGCCCTTCAAAGAAAGGTTTTCATGGGCTGCCGGGCGCTGGGGCTGGATGACGACATGCGCCGCGAACTGCAAGAGCAGGTCACGGGCAAGGCGTCAATGCGCGAGATGTCCGAAGCCGATTTGAAAGCCCTGTTGAAGGTACTGGAAAACAGGGGTTTCAAGCCAGCGCCAAACCCGAACTGGAAGCCCGCCGCCACCCGACCAGACCTGCGATACATCCATGCACTATGGGGAAAGCTGGCGCGTGCCGGTCATGTGAAATCAGGGCGGCGCGCGCTCAACACCTTCATCCGGTCCCGGTTTGAGAGCGCATGGGGGCATGTGCCGGTTGATGTGGACGCCCTGCGCGAGGCCGACGAGATTGCGGCAGTGCTGGAGGCGCTGAAGGCCATGTGCCGCCGTCATGGATTGAAGGTGACGAAATGAAGAAGTCCCGCGTCTGTGTGTCGGACCATGCTGTGCTGCGCTATCTTGAGCGGGTACAGGGTATGGATATCGAGCGCCTGCGCCGTGAGATCGGGGCACGCGTCGATCATGCGGCGGCGCTGGGGGCCTGCGGCATTATAATCAGCGGGTTCAGCTATCGCATAGAGAACAACACCGTCACCACAATCCTGCGCGCACATCGCTGTGACAGCCGGATCGGTCCCAAGCGTCGGGGGCGTGTGCAGGAATGACGCAACTGCCGGGCATTGCTGGCCAGATAGAGGAGGCTATTGGCCTTGATCTGACTGTGCGTCTGCTCAAGCGGCGCGGTGGATGTGAGATACACATTCCCCGCCGCGTCGCCGGGTCAATGCTGGCCGAGATCATTGGCGATGAGGCCACTGCGCGTGTGGTCGATACCCTTGGCCCGGGCAAGGTGCTGTTGCCCTGTGGCCATCTGCGCGGCCAGTTTGCACGCCGCGAAGATGCGCGGCGCATGTTGCGCGCTGGCGCGTCGCTGCAACAGGTGGCGCTGGCTTGCGATATGCACACACGCACTGTTTCGCGGCTGCGCGCAGAAATTGAGCTTGAGCGTGGCGCGCGTCAGCCAACACTGCCGTTTGACAGGACATAGGCTGATCTGCCAAAGTGACGAAACGCGTCTGGCTGCCTGACCTAGACACCTGTCGAGGCGTATACATCCCCCCTGATTTGCGAATGTGCCCCCATCGGTTTTGATCGGGGGTTTTTCATGCAGACGAGTGCACAAGGGGTTGCCTTCAAGAAGCGGCATGAGGGGGATGTCCTGAAGGCGTATCGCTGCCCGGCGGGCGTTTGGACTGTTGGTGTCGGCCTGACTGCCGCCTCGGGTGTGGTTAAACCTCATGCGGGCATGAAGATCACTGCGGCGGAGTCCACGCGCCTGTTGCAGCTTGCGCTACGGCGCAATTATGAGCCTGCCGTGAGAGCAGCAATGCCGCGCGCGAAGCAGCACGAGTTCGACGCAGGCGTGTCATTCCATTTCAATACTGGCGCAATCGCGCGGGCATCCTGGGTGAAACGCTGGGTTGAACGGAACTGGGACGCCACACGCACAGCACTTTTGGCATGGAACAAGGGCGGCGGGCGCGTTCTGCCCGGCCTGACCCGTCGGCGCGAAGAAGAATACCGCCTGCTCCGGCACGGGGACTATGGTCAAGGCGTGCGCGCGCAGGGAGGCCGCGACGGTCTGGCGCGCGTTGTCGTCGATCTGTCCCAAGAAGAGATCGCGGCTGCACAAGCCGCTTTCGTGAAGCTTGGCTATAAGGTCGGAGATGATGCGCGTGGATTTGACCTGTTCGCCATCCGCGCCTTCCAGAAAGATCACGACCTGACCGTTGATGGCATCGTTGGCCGCGCGACCCTCTCAACCTTGCAGCGCGTCATGGACAGCCGCACGAAAGCAGCAACGCCAGCCGCTGTCACTGCCGCTGGTGGCGCAGATACCACGGTTCAGGCCAGCGCCGAACTGGATCCTGCGCTGTCATGGATCGGCCCGGCGCTGCTGGCAGCCGGTGCTCTCTGGGGCCTGTGGCTTGCGTGGCAGTACCGCGACGCAATTGCAGCTGCCATCGCGCCGCGCTTCCCCCGCCTCGCCCGCAAACTCTGGAGTATCTGATATGTCCGCAGCCATTCTCGCCGTTGCCAGCCAGATCGGCGCACCGCTGATCCGGCAAGTGCTGAGCAGCCGGATCGGCGCGCAGAATACCGAACTGGCAACCAGCGTTGTCGAGGCCGTTGCAAAACGCGCAGGCGTCGCCTTGCCTGATCTGGACCGCTTCGCCGATGAAAACCCCCCGCGCATGATCGATGCGGTGCGTGCGACCGAGGCGATGATGCCCGAGATGGTCGCACTTTACGCACAGGGGCTTGAGGGGCAGTTCGCACTGTTGCAGGCCGAGCAGAAAGGGCACTGGCTGGGCTGGGCCTGGCGGCCCTTCATGATGTGGCTGCTGGCCTTCCTGTGGCTGTGGAACATCGTGGCCCTTCATGTCGCCAACGCCATCTGGAAGATCGCGCTGCCGCCTACAGACAGCGCGACGCTGTTGGGCCTGACCAGCGTCTATATGGCGCTTTATATGGGCGGGCACACACTGAAGGACTTTGTGCGCGTGTCGCGAGGTAAAGCGTGACACAGCAGACTATGGATATCGCCCCGCTGATCATCTGGGCCGCTGGCATAACGACCCTGCTGAACTTCGCCAACATCGCCTGGTCAATCTTCTCTGGGCCGACGCGCAAACTTGCCGCCCGGCTGTCCGAGGTTGAGGGGCGCATGCAAGACGCCGAACGACGTTCTGAACGCCACGCCAACCAGATCACAGCGCTTAGCCAGACCATCGGCGCAATGCCCGGCCATCAGGCACTTCACCAGTTGGAGCTGACACTGACGTCCATGAGCGGTGATCTGCGCGAGATGCGCGCGACCATGGAAGGCAATGCAAAAGTGATGAAGCGGCTGGAAAATGTGGTCAGTCGCCATGAAGATCACCTGCTCGACGGAGGCAAGCGATGAGCGACTATCTGGCAACCCTGCGCAAGCACCGCCGTCTGGCCATCCTGCGCCATCTTGAGCGCTGCTCGGAATTCACATCCAACGCTTCGATCCTTGTCGATGTGCTGCGCGGGGTCGGTGTGACATCGACGCGCTCGCAGGTCATCACAGAACTCACCTGGCTGGCTGAAAACGGCTTCACGGAAAACAATGATCGCGGCGATTTCGTCATCACCACAGCGACCGAGCGCGGGATCGAGATTGCGCAAGGTTCAGCCACGCATCCTGACATCCAGCGCCCGCATCCGCGCAATCGCGGGGCGTGATCCATGCCTCCGCCGCGCAAGGTCGATCTGCTCCCCGCCGAGCTGAAATTCTGGCTACAGGAAGAGCTGCGTTCGCGCGGCTTCGGTGGGTATGAGGATCTGGCAGAGGCGCTGAACTTCCGGCTGGAAAAGGCTGGCTCTGAACTGCGCATCCGTAAATCCGCGCTTCATGCCTTCGGGCAGGAATACGAGGAGTTCGTCAAGTATCAGGAACAGGCCAGTGCCTGGGCAGCGGACTGGATGCAGGAACAGGGTCTGGCCGAGGAAGCCAAGCGCCACAACGTGCTGTTCCAGATGATTACCACGCTCGCCTTCAAGGTCATGCAGGCGCAGATGATCAAAGAGGGCGGCGAGATCGACCCGAAGGAGTTGCATTTTCTGGGGCGCATGCTGAAGGACGTCATGGCGTCCTCGGGTATCCGCGAAAGCCTGATTGTCGCAGAGCGCAAGGCGCAGGCCGCAAAGCTCGATGAGGCGGTCGAGGCCGGAGATATCGACAAGGAAGCCGCCGCCAAGGCGCGGCGCATCATGGGCTTCGGCGAATGAGCGGCCTCGGCCAGATCGCAAATGACCTGCGCGCGCAGGTCCGGTACTGGGACCGGAGGCTTCCGAAATCCTCGCGCCTGATAGCGCATATGAGCCGCGCGGCGCAGTTGATCGAGGCTGCGGTCAAGACCGGCGCGCGCAAGGGCCTGATCAAGCGGCTGAAGCGTGCGTGCGGGTGGATGCGGGTACATGCGCAGGAGGTCGCGCATTGGCAATACGTGTTCGGTGCAACCCAGCTTTCGACTTCGCTATACCGCGCAATGCGGTGTCTGCACCTGCTTGCATTGGAGTGCGAGAATGCCAGCTGATACCTCACTGGCCCGCGTGGTTAATTTCCTGCCCTATCAGCGCGCATGGATCGAGGATCAGAGCCGGTTCAAGATTGGCATGTTCTCGCGCCAGACCGGCAAGACCTTCACCACGGGCGGCGAATGCGCCGATGATTGCTTTCAAGGCTGGATCGAGGACCGGCGCGCGCGTTGGGTGATCCTGTCGCGTGGCGAGAGACAGGCGGCCGAGATGATGACCGAAGTCATCAAGCCATTCAGCAAGGCGTTTTACGAGGTCTATAATACCCTGTTGAAAGGGGGGGAGCCGCGCTTTGAAGAGGGCGAGTTCCGCGCGCCGCAGGAGAAAGGCCCTGACGCGGTCTATAAGGCGCTTGAGGTCAAGTTCCCCAATGGCTCGCGCATCACAGCACTGCCCGCGAACCCCGACACAGCGCGCGGGTTCAGCGCGAATGTAATCCTCGACGAATTCGCCTTCCATGCGAAGTCACGCGACATCTGGGCGGCCCTGTTCCCGGTCATCTCGAAACCGGGACTTAAGCTGAGGGTGATTTCTACGCCCAATGGCAAGGGCAACAAGTTCTATGAATTGATGACAGCTGAAGGCGGCGTATGGTCGCGGCATGTGGTTGATATCTACGAGGCCGTGTGCCAGGGACTGGAGCGCGACATCGACGGCTTGCGCGCTGGCATGGCCGACGAGGACAAATGGGCACAGGAATACGAGCTGAAATGGCTGGACGAGGCAACCGCCTGGCTGAGCTATGATCTGATCGCCGCCAATGAACACCCCGCTGCCGGACTGCCCGCGCTCTATCAGGGTGGCCCCTGTTTCGTGGGCGTCGATATCGCGGCGCGCAATGACCTGTTTGTCATCTGGGTGATGGAACAAGTAGGCGATGTGCTTTGGACACGGGAGATTATCGCGCGCCGCCGGATCAGCTTTGCCGAACAGGACCAGTTGCTGGCTGATGTGATGCAGCGCTACCGCGTCGTGCGCTGCGCGATCGACCAGACCGGCATGGGCGAGAAGCCTGTCGAGGATGCCAAGCGCAACCACGGTGCATCGCGTGTTGAGGGTGTGTTGTTTTCCAGCGCTATCAAACTGGATCTGGCAACCGCCCTGAAGGAAGCCATGGAAGAGCGCCGCGCGCGGATCCCGGCGGGCGATGTGGTGCTGCGCGCTGATCTGCACGCAATTCAGTCACAGGTGGGTATCACCGGCGCGCGCCGTCTGGTGGCCGATGGTGATAGCGACGGGCACGCTGACCGCTTCTGGGCAGGTGCACTGGCCGTGAGTGCCGCACGCTCGACCTATCAGCCTTATGAGTACCGCCCAGTACCGCGAGGCGGCCGGGGCGATGATGACGACATGCGCCGTATCCGCCTGACCTCGGGACTGGGCGGCATGAAAGGAGTGTTCTGATGGCGTTGCTTGACCAATATGGCCGCCCGGTCAAAACGCAGGCACTGACAAAGTCGCTTGCGCGTCCGGGTATTACCAGCATCCGTCAGGTCTGGGGCGGCAGCACCGCATCGGGGCTTACCCCGCAGCGTCTGGCCGGGATCCTCTCGGCCTGCGATCAGGGCGACCATGTGCCATATGTGACATTGGCCGAGGAGATGGAGGAACGTGATCCGCACTATGCCTCTGTGCTGGGTGTGCGCAAGCGCGCGGTGTCGGGTGTGGCCGCCCAGGTCAAGCCTGCGTCAGACAGCGCGCGCGACAAGGAAATCGCCGAGGCTGTGCGCAAGCGGATTGCCGGGCATTCAGGTTTTGCCGATCTGGTCGAGGATCTGCTGGACGGGCTGGGTAAGGGCTTTGCCGTGATCGAGATCAACTGGGCGCGCAGCCCCCGCGAATGGTGGCCGGACCGGTTTGAGCATGTCGATCCGCGCTTCATCCGTTTCGATCGCGATACACTGCGCGTGCCCCATCTGCTGGATGAAGCGGACCCCGTCGACGGAATCCCGCTTGCGCCCTTCAAATTCGCCTATCACACGCCCCGCCTGAAATCTGGCCTGCCGCTGCGCGGCGGGTTGGCGCGGCTGGCGGCATTCACATGGATGTGTAAGGCGTTTGCCCTGAAGGACTGGGTGGCATTCGCGGAACTCTACGGTCTGCCCTTGCGATTGGGGCGTTACGGGCCGGAGGCCACGCGCGAAGATGTCGAGAAGCTGTTTCAGGCAGTGGCCAATATCGGCACTGATGCCGCCGCTGTGCTGCCCGAGAGCATGAAGATCGAGTTCGAAGCGGTAGCCACAGGCGCGGGCGGAGACAAGCTGTTCGAGAACCTTGCGCGTTATCTGGACGAACAGACGTCAAAGGCCGTGCTGGGGCAGACCATGACCAGCGACAACGGGTCCAGCATGGCGCAGGCGCAGGTCCATAATGAAGTGCGCCATGATATCGCGGCGTCAGATGCGCGCGGAGTCTCTGGCACGATCCAGCGCGATCTGGTGAAGCCCTATGTCGATCTGAACTACGGTGTGCAAGAGGCTTATCCCATAGTCTCGATCGAGATCGCAGAGCCTGACAATACGACCGAACGCATGGAGGCGGCAGAGGGGTTGATTGCACAAGGCCTGCGCGTGCCCGCGCGCGAGTTGCGCACCGCGCTGAAGTTTTCGGAACCGGAAGAGGGCGAGGAAGTCGTGGGCGGCGCGCCACCGGCAGCCGATCCGCCCGCCCTTGCGCTGAACCGCGAAGGCGACGGGCCAGAGGATGCTCTGGACGAGATCGAGGCCGAGATGCTGGCAGACTGGCAGCCTGTCATGGAGGAGGTGCTTGATCCGATTGAGGCAGCGATCATGAGTGCCACCAGCTATGAGGATGCGCTCGCACGCCTGGACGCCCTTGGCCCGATCAACAGTGCCCGCGCAATAGATGTGCTGGTACGCGGCATGTTCCTTGCCCGCATCCAGGGGGATGTGCAGGATGGTTGACCGCCCGGCCTATTCGTTCAATCCCGGCCCCCCACCCGAAGCGTCGCGTTTTCTTGCGAATAAGGATTGGCTGCCTGCCTTTAGCTTTGAGGATGTGGAACCGCAGGAACACGCAACAGCCTTCACCGTGGCCAAGGCCATGCAGATGGATGTGCTGAAGGATATCCGTGAAGAGCTTCAGCGCGCCCTTGATGAGGGCATTCCGCTGGATCAGTTCCAGCGCAACCTGCGGCCGCGCCTGGAAGCGCGTGGCTGGTGGGGCAAATCCACGATGATCGATCCGGTAACTGGAGAGGCCCGACAGGTCCAGCTTGGCTCGCCCCGGCGGTTGCGGGTGATTTACCAGTCGAACCTGCGCGCGGCCCGCGCGGCTGGTCAGTGGGAGCGCATCCAGCGCACGAAACGCGCGCTGCCCTATCTGGAATATCGCCTCGGCCCGTCTGAACGTCACCGCCCCCATCATCAGGCCAAGGAAGGCATGATCCTGCTGGCGGATGATCCGTTCTGGGCGTCCTGGTATCCGCCCAATGGCTGGGGCTGCAAATGCTGGGTGCGCCAGTTGACGCGCGCGCAGGCTGAAGAACGCGGGATCAGCGCCAGCCCCGAGGTGCCGATGCACGATGTGGTCAATACCCGCACCGGCGAAGTGCGCCGTGTGCCCATCGGCATCGATCCGGGGTGGGAGCGCAACCCCGGCGCGCAGCGTGTGCAGGCGAGCATCGACATGCTGCAGGGTAAGGCTGCATCGGTGGCGCCGGAGATTGCCCGCGTGGCCCTGCGTGATCTGGAGGATGGCTGGATGGCCGAACGCGCGCGCCGTCATCCGGACTGGCGCGATGATCTGCCATTTCTGGAAGCTTTGCGGCGGATTTTCGCGCCGGGCGGGGGCTGACACCGGAAGACCGGCGCGGAATGCGCTCGTAGCGCGCCGTTAAATACCCATTAAAGGGGCTGGACGGATTTGCGGGCGTGCTGATACCGTAGCGTGGGCAAGGTGGCTGTGTGGGCCGCTCTGGCGTTCAATCCCGAAACGATCAATAACATGACTGCCCTCGACATCTGTCGAGGCTGATTGCGCGTGCCGGACTTGCGATTGTGCGGGCATGAACGCACATGCTTTTCTCTCACCCTTGCCAATTGCGCTGAACTCGGAACTTGCCGCGCCAAGCGACAAACCCGAAGTGCCCGAATGGATCCAGATCACTCCCAAGGCCCCGCGCCTTGAGGGGATGGATGGGCGCATCTGGACAATGGCAGACCCCGAAGCCGTTGTGGCAACCTGCCGCGCGAATATGGCGGGCGGGCGGCTGATCCCGGTCGACTTTGAACACGCCACCCATGTGAAAGGCGCGCGCGGCGAGCGCGCCGATGCGGCAGGCTGGATCCGCGAGTTGGAGGCCCGCGACGGCGCGATCTGGGGTCGGGTCGAATGGAATGACAGCGGGCGCGAGGCGATTGCCACGCGTGGCTACCGCTTCATCAGCCCCGGTTTCGATTTTCACAAGCTGACTGGCGCAGTGCGCCGGATCGTTTCGGCCGGTCTGACCAATGTGCCGAATTTCACCATGCCCGCGCTGAACCGGACGGGCGAATTTGAGGAGACAGAGATGGACGCAGCCGTCCTTCAGGCCCTTGGCCTATCACAAGGTGCGAGCGCGGCGGATGCTGTGATCGCGATCACCAAACTGCGCGCGGATGCAGATACTGCGCTGAACCGTGCCCAGAACCCCGACCCGACACAGTTCGTGCCGCGTGCGGATTATGATCTGGCCACCAACCGCGTGAGCGAGCTGGAAGCCGAAGTGTCCACGCGTCTGGAGGCGGAAATCACAGCCGCGATCGATACAGCGGTCGAGGCAGGCAAGATCGCCCCTTCCAGCCGTGATTACCATCTGGCCGTCTGCCGTGCTGATGGCGGGTTGGACAAGTTCCGCGCCTTCATTGGCGCGGCCCCGGTGATTGTGTCTGACAAGACCACCCCCAGAGCCCCGGACCCCAAGCAGGCTGACCAACTGTCCAGTGAAGAGCTGGCGATGTGCCGCGCCTGGGGAATGGCCCCGGATGATTTCAAAGCCGCCCGCGCGGCCCGAGCGGAGACCTGATCCATGCCCATGATCACCAATGCCACCCTGACGGCCCTGCGCACGATGGTCCACACGGCCTTCCGCGCAGGTTTCGACGGCATGATGCCGCAGACCTTCTACCGCGATGCCGCGATGGTCATTCCTTCCACGACCGCGTCCAACACCTATGACTGGCTGGGCGATTTCCCCGAGCTGCGCGAGTGGATCGGCGACCGTGTCATCAAGGACATGAAAGAGAATGCCTACCAAGTCCAGAACAAAACCTTCGAGAGTACCGTGGGCATCAAGCGCACGGATATCGAGGATGACAATCTGGGCACCTATGGTATGCGCTTCACCCGCATGGGCCAGTCTGCTGCGCGCCATCCCGACATCATGATCGCCGATCTGATGAAAACCGGCCATGCAAACCTGTGTTTCGACGGGCAGAACTTTTTCGACACCGATCACCCGGTCTATGCCAATCATGATGGCACAGGTGCTGCCAGCACTGTGTCGAACTATGACGACAATGGCGAGGACACGTCCACACCTGCCTGGTACCTGATCGATGCCTCTGACACGATCCTTCCCTTCATTTTCCAGGAGCGTACCAAGCCGGAACTGGAAACCAAGGAGAACCCCGGCCAGTCGGATCATGTCTTTCTCAAAGACCAGTATCTCTATGGCACCCGCTACCGCTGCAATGGTGGCTACGGGTTCTGGCAGAAGGCTTACAAGAGCCACAAGCCGCTGACCGGTGATAACCTGGACGAAGCGATCGCTTCGATGATGGAATTCAAGGGTGACGGGGGCCGCCCGCTGGGGATCACGCCGACGCGCCTGATCGTGCCACCGCGCCTGCGCGCCGATGCGAACAAGACCGTGAAGGTCATGTTCGGTGAAGGAGGTGCATCGAACGCCAACTATGAAGCGGTCGAGGTGCGTGTCACCCCGTGGCTGGCCTGACCAGAAGTCGGTTTCTCTGTGGGGGTGGGCCACGCCCGCCCCCCATGACAAGCTGACAGGAGGTTGAAATGTCCAGACTAATCAAGATCGCGGCCCTCGCACAGGCAGGGTTTTTCAGGGCCGGGCAGTTCTGGCCGCATGAGGGTGTCGTGGTCGATGCCGATGAACTCGGCGAAGCTACGCTTAAACGCCTTGCAGGTGACCGAAGCCTGCGCATTGAAGCAGCCCCCGAGGGCGTGACCGTTGCGGATGTTGCCGAGGCCACCGAGGATCTGAAGGCGCGGCTGCGCGCGGCCATTGCAGCATTGCCCGCAGAAGCCTTCGGTGCAACCGGCGCTCCGAACCTCGCGCCTCTGCGCGAAGCGCTGCCCGAAGATGCTGCAAGCATCACAAGCACTCTGCGCGACGAGGTCTGGGCTGCGCTGCAGGCCAATCCTGACTGAATACCCGAGCGCGCCTGCTGACATGCGCGAAAGCATCGGGGTGCTGTAGCGGCGGGACGGCACCCCTTTAACCCTGATTGAAGGTTCTGTTTATGGCCTATGCCACACAATCTGACATTGTCGAACTATATGGCCCGGACGCGCTGTTTGTCGCGGACCGGGATGGTGACGGTGTGGCAGACACTGCGGCGGTCACCCGCGCGTTAGAAGGCGCGCAGGATGAAATAGACACCTATATTGCCGTGCGCTACCGGCTGCCTTTGGCGCAACCGGCGCGCATTCTGCGTCAGTATGCTGTGGATATAGCGCTTTATCGCCTCGCACTCTCTGCCGATGTGCTGAGTGACGAGCACCGGAGGCGCTATGAAGATACCATTGCCGCGCTGAAACGGATTGCGAAGGGCGAAGCCGCGCTGGTGATGCCAGCAGATGATGACGCCGAGGATGACGGACAAGGCCCGCGCCCTATCGTGGTCGGTGGCCCAGAGCGCATTTTCTCACGCGAAAAGATGCGAGGTCTGTGATGGCTGGTGTGCAGGTTGAACTGACATTGCAAGGTATTGAAGGTGCGGCCCGCGCCCTTGGCCAGCTGGCCACGACGGATCTGGAGGATCTGGCCTATAATGTTGGCGCACTTCTGGAAAGCAGCACCAAAGAGCGTATTGCCACAGAGAAGGCCGCACCTGATGGCACGCCATGGACGGATTGGAGTGCGCACCATGCCGCAACGCGCAAGACGCAGCATTCGCTGCTGGTGCAGGACAATGATCTGCTGAACGCCACACAGAACTACACGACCGGCACTACTGTCAGGGTGGGAAACAACCTTGTCTATGGCGCGATCCATCAATTGGGCGGCGAGATCACAAATGCCTTTGGCCGCGGTATCAAGGTGACAATGCCCGCGCGCCCTTACTTGGGTATTTCATCTGCCGATGCGGTCGCAATCACGGCCCTTGTCACTGAAAGCCTGTCGGAGCCGTTCCAATGAGCGCGCCGCAAGTCGATCTGCTGGCGCAACTGCCCGATCTGATTGCAGACCGGATCAAGTTGCGGCTGCCGGATCTGCGCCAGTGCAAGGGCATGGTCGGCGGCTTCGATCTGGAGGAGCTTAAGCGTCAGGGAATTCAAGCCCCTGCTGTGCTTGTGTCGCGTCTGGGTGTGGCCCCGATGCCCACGCTTGCCGGGCCGCATCGCAGATACGCGGTGTCGATGGCTGCGTTCATCGTCACCCGTGATGCGATGGGGCTATCGCGCGACATTGCGCTGGGGAATATTGCCAGTGTTCTGCTGCAGGTGGTGCCCGATAATTGCTGGCAGATTGCAGGCGTTGGACCTGCTGACAAGGTCGAAGAGCGGGTGCTGGTCAATCGTGATGCACGGCAGGCGACTGCGGCACTGGCGGCGATTGTCTGGCAGCAACCCCTTACACTGACCCCGCACCCTGATGCCACACCGATGCCGGTTGAACTTTATCTGGGCGGCGATCTGCAAGGTGAGGTGGGCATATGAGTTTTGAGATTGCGGAACTGAACCGCCGTTTGGCGAATATTGTCCAGCTTGGCCGCGTGACCGCGATTGACACAGGCGCGATGCGCGCCCGTGTCCAGATCGGGGATCTGACCACACCGATGATCCCGGTGTCGCAACTGTCCAGCGGTGCGATCAAGGTGCACTGGATGCCCAGCCCTGGCGAACAGGTGGTGGTCTTTGCGCCCTCTGGTGAAATGGGAGCAGCGGTTGTTCAAGGTGCAGTCCCGCAATCGGGCAGCGCCGTGGCCGAGGATGAAAGCCATCCGACGATTGAGCTGGGCGGGGCTGAACTGGTGATCACCGGAAATGTGAAGATCACCGGCAATCTGACGATCATCGGCAATGTCGATGCGATCGGGGCTGTCACGTTCAGCGAAGACGCGATCGCGGATGGTGTCAGCCTTGTGCACCACACGCATGGCGGTGTGGTGTCGGGCGGTGGCAATACGGGAGTTCCCAACAAATGACCCGGACGCAAACCTATATTGCCAAGGCCGCAGGCTGGATTGCCGGACGTTACCTGAAAAAGGGCGACCCGATCCCCCTGACGCCAGATGCCGCGAAATATGAAAACGTCGCGCCCCCGGCCCCGCGCAAGCGCCGCACACGCAAGGGGGCATCATGACCGGCATGGCACGCAACACGGGGCGGCGCTTGGGGTTTGACGCGCATCTGTCGCAGTCGATCGCAGATATACTGGGCACGCCCAAGGGCACGCGCGTGATGCGTCGTGAGTATGGATCGGACGTGCCGCGCCTGATCGATGCCCCGGTCAATGGGAGCACTGTCGTTGATCTGTTCATGGCCGTCGCCGAAGCATTGGGGCGCTGGGAGCCACGGCTGGAGCTGCGCCGTGTAGAAGTTCTGGACGCCAGGCCCGGCAGCTTGACCATAGCGCTGGAGGGCGATGTGACCGGGCGGCAGACACAGATCCAGATCGAACTGGAGGCGCGCGGATGACCACACGCTTTGCCAGGATTGATCTGTCGCGTCTGTCAGCCCCCGAAGTCATCGAGCCTTTGGAGTATGAGGCGCTGTTCGTCGAAATGAAGGACTATGTTGCCGCGCGCGACCCTGATCTTGCGGCCACGCTGGCGCTGGAAAGTGAACCCGCCGTGAAGGTGCTGCAGGCCGCTGCCTATTTCCGCCTGCTGGACCGCGCGCGCGTGAATGATGCAGCGCGTGCGGTGATGCTGGCTTATGCGACAGGCCCTGATCTGGACCATCTGGCCGCGCTGTTTGGCGTTGAGCGTGCCACTGTCACGCCTGCCGATCTGGATGCAAGCCCGCCAGTGGCCGCAGTCATGGAAAGCGACACGCGCTTGCGTGACCGCGTGCAGCTGGCATTGCAGGCCTATTCCAGTGCAGGGCCAGCCGGGGCTTATCGCTATTGGGCCATGACGGCGACACCGGAAGTGCTGGACGTCATGGTCGACAGTCCCGCGCCCGGAGATGTGCGCGTGATTGTGCTGAAGGATCCCGCATCCGATCTGGAGGACAGCGCCTTCACCGCCGCAGTGACGGGCATGGTCACGCGTGAAGATATCCGTGTGCTGTGTGACAATGTCTATGTGACACTGGCAGAGCCTGTCGCATTTGAGGTGCAGGCCACGATTGAATTTCTGTCTGGTCCGGATCCGGCCCCCGTGCTGGCCGCAGCTCAATCCGCAGTGCAAGCCTATATCGAAGACCGCTTCCGGCTGGGGGCGAGTGTCACGCGATCTGGCCTGATCGCTGCGCTGCACCGTGAAGGTGTGAAGGACGTGTCCCTGTCCAGCCCCGCGATCAGCATTCACACGGCCCCCCATCAGGTGCCGGTATGCACAGCACTTACTGTCGGCGGGGGCGCGTAATGGCCGATATCCTGCCCCCTTGGAAAGGCACAGCCGAAATCCTGCTGGCACAGGCAGCTGTCGCGCGGGCCTTGCCGGTGCCCGTTGATGGGCTCTGGGATCCAGCACGCTGCCCGTCCAGCGTTCTGCCTTGGCTTGCATGGGCGTTGGCAGTGGAAGACTGGGACCCTGCCTGGCCGGAATGGCGCAAGCGCGAGGTGATTGCGCAGTCCATCGCGCTGCACCGGATGCGCGGCACAGTCGCGGCGGTCCGGCGGGTGCTGGAACTGACCGGCTTTGGCAGTGCAAAGGTCATTGAACGCTGGGGCGAGAAGGCACGTGACGGCAGCCTGACGCGCGACGGAGAAGAGACACGCGGCGCTGCTGATCATTGGGCGGAATATCGCGTCATTCTGGATCGGCCCATTTCGGCGGCGCAAGCTGTCATGGTGCGCGCGCTGATTGAACGGGCGGCCCCTGCAAGGTGCCATCTGAAATTGCTGGATTTCACCGAAGCGCCCATTTTGCGGGACGGTACTGTCTTGCGCGATGGCACATATACCAGAGGAGGAGCCTGATGGCCTATCTCAATGACGGCGGCGACCAGTTCCCGGACATTCTGCAATTCGAGCAAACCGATCCTGTCTTGTCCGGTGAGCCCAATGAGGCCACTGGCGCCGGGCTGGACAATATTCCGCACATGCAGCTTGCACGTCGCACGCGCTGGCTGAAGACGCGTGTGGATCAGTTGCTCGACACAGTTGTCAATGCGACCACCAATGTCGCGGGTATCGTACGGCTCAACAATACGGTCACCAGTGACAGCGTGACACAGGCCGCCACGGCCAATGCGCTCCGGCTGGCGAACAACAACGCAAATACAAGGGTGCCCGACACCCGCGCGGTCACAGGCGCAGGTCTTGCGACCGGTGGTGGCACCCTGAACCAAAACCGCATCATCACAGTGCCAAAAGCGACCGCGCAGCAAGCAGTTGACGGTGTGGCGGATGATGTGGCCCTGACCCCGGCAACGGGGCGCGCCCAGATTGAGGCAATCTTGTCGGGCGGAAACGAGACTGCAGCCGCATTGGTGCCGGCTGGCGCGATCATGGATTTCGCCATGCCGACCCCGCCCAATGGCTGGCTGGTCTGTGACGGCTCGCAGCAATCGCGCAGCGAACACGCAGATCTGTTTGCAGCCATCGGCACGACATTTGGACCGGGCAACGGAACAACCACCTTCAACCTGCCTGATTTCAGAGGCGAGTTCCGGCGTGGCTGGGATGCCGGGCGTGGGGTCGATGCGGGACGCGGCTTCGGGACTAAGCAGAAGGGGACGCTGTTTGTCTTTGATCAGGCCAATGACGGCGTCTGGGTTACAGGCACAGCCGGAACCACATTGACCGCATCGCAACTATCGGCGGGCGTGGATAGCTATTCAGCAAATGAATATCCGGGTGCCCGTGCGATGGGGGCCGCCCCGATCGGAAATGAACCCTTACCCGGTCAGAACGACAACCTGCACGCGTCCGGCATTACCCGCCCCCGCAACATCGCAGTCCTGACCTGCATCAAGGCTTAAAGGAGAACCCATCATGCCTGATCAATTCCTTCATGGGGTCGAAGTCGTCCAGATCGATGACGGCCTGCGCCCCATTCAGACAGTAAAATCCTCGATCATCGGGTTTGTGGGCACTGCGCCCGATGCCGATGATGCGGTATTCCCTGAAAACACACCCGTGCTGATTACCGGCCCGCGCATGGCTGCGTCCTTGGGCGAACCTGGCACGCTGCGCGATGCCTATCTGGCGGCCTATGCCCAGGGCGTGGCGGAAATCATCATCGTACGTGTGCCGCATGCACAGGACGCGCCCACCACATTGGCCAATATCATCGGCGATGAAACAGCGTATTCCGGTGTCTGGGGCTTGCTGGCTGCTGGCAGTGTCACCGGGCAGGTGCCGCGCATTCTGGCTGCCCCCGGTTTCACATCCGGAGATCCCGGCGAAGGCGTCAATCCCGTGGTCAGCGCGCTGCTCAGCATTGCTCAGCGCCTGCGCGCCGTCGTGATCAAGGACGGGCCGAACACCACCGAGGCTGATGCGATTACCGATGCAGGGCTATACGGGGATGACCGGCTTTACATCGTGGATCCCGCAGTGCGCGCTTTTGACACGGTATCTGCAAGCACGATCACACGACCAGCATCAGGCTATGTGGCGGGTTTGCTGTCACGGCGCGACCGTGAAAAGGGCTTCTGGTGGTCGCCGTCCAATCAGGAAATGCGCGGCATTACGGGCACAGCACGTCCGATCGGGTTCCAGATGTCCGAGCCAGCGACCGAAAGCAACCGCCTGAATGAAGCCAAAGTGGCGACCATCATTCGCCAGAACGGGTTCAGGCTTTGGGGCAACCGCTCGACGGCAACCGATCCGATCTGGGCCTTCCTGTCGGTGCGGCGCACGGCTGATATGATCTATGAAAGCATTGAAGCCGCGCATCTGTGGGCCATGGACCGGCCTTTCTCAGCGCAGCTGCTGCTGGATATCCGCGACAGTGTGCAGGCGTATCTGGATACGTTGACCACGCGTGGCGCACTTCTGGGTGGACGGGTCTGGCTGGATCCGGAACTCAACACCGAAGCCACCCTGAAGGCTGGCAAGCTGTATCTCGATTTCGACATCGAGCCACCCGCACCGTTGGAGCGGCTGACCTTCCGCGCCCATCGCAATGGTTCTTACTACGAAGAGCTGGTTGCCACTGTCATCGCTTCCTGAGGAGATTGACCAATGTCCTATCCAAAGCAAATCCGCAACTTTAACGCCTTCGTTGACGGGATCAGCTATTTCGGTCGCGCGACCGAAGGCAAGCTGCCCGACCTGAAGATTATGACCGCCGCCTATCGCGGCGCGGGCATGGACGGGCCAGTCGGCGTCGATATGGGGCTGGAAGCCATGAAGGCCGAACTGACCTTCGCGGAATTCGACCCCGCTGTGCAAAAGCTGATCGGGCGCGTCAATCGCTTCGTGCTGCGCCCTGTTCACAAGGGCGAAGACGGCAGTCCCGCCGACACGATGATCTACACTGTGGGCGGGCTGATCACGATGCACGAGCCGGGAAACTTCAAGCCCGGCTCTGACACCACACTCAAAATGACAATCGACCTGCGCAGCTACCGCTATGAGCATAACGGCGAGGTGATCTGGGACATCGACCTGGAAGCGGGCAAGCGCATCATCGGGGGTGTCGACCAACTGGCCGATCACCGCCGCGCAATGGGCCTTTAAGGAGGGTATTAAATGACTGCTGCACGTATGAATTCTGTCGCGCTGTCCACGCCAATCAAGGGCACGGACGGCAAGGTCATCACCGAGATCGAAGTGATGAAGCCGACCGCCGGTGCGCTGCGCGGTCTGCAACTGGCCATGGTCCAGATGCAGGACGTCAACGCCCTTGCGAAGCTGCTGCCGCGCATCACACAGCCCGCGCTGAGCACCGATCAGGTGTGGGACCTCGATCCGGCCGATCTGGCCGACCTCGCCAACCGGGTGTCGCTTTTTTTTATGACACCCGAACAGCTGGTGATGATCCAGATCGAACACCAGACCGGTTAAGGCTGCCCGACGACATAGAGGAGGCGATGGCCGACATCGCCTTCATCTTCCACTGGTCCCCCGAGCATATGGACCGGATGGACCCAGAAGAACTGGCGCGCTGGTGGGCGCATGCCGAAGCGCGCTGGAAAGCCACACAACCCCCGTCTGCAGGACCAAATGTCTGACCTCAATATTGCCCTCATTCTGCGCTTCGTCGATCAGGCCACCGCGCCTGCGCGTGCAGCGATGCAGAATGTGCAGGGCGCTGCCGAGGCTGTCCAGCGCTATGGACATCAGCAAATTGCGCAAGGCCGTACGATGCAGGAAACTGCGCGGCAACAGACAGCAGATATGCGGGGGTCGACCTTGGCAACGATCGGCACGGGGGTGGCTTTTTATGCGGCAATGCGCCCTGCGATAGATTTCGAAGCGCAGATGTCGCGGGTCGCGGCTGTGTCCAAGGCCACCGATGATGAACAGCAGGCGCTGACCGCAACAGCGCTGGAACTGGGCGCGCGGACCCGCTTTACCGCGTCGCAGGCTGGTCAGGGTATGGAATATCTTGCAATGGCCGGGCTGGATGTGAACCAGACCATCGCCGCCATGCCCGGTGTGCTGGGGCTGGCTGCTGCTGCTGGCGCAGATCTGGGGGATTCTGCGGATTATTCGACAAATATCCTTTCCGGGTTCCGGCTGGAGGTCGATCAGTTGCCCAGACTGAACGATGTCCTGGTCAACACCTTCACCAGTTCGAACGTGACGCTAAGCCAGTTGGCCGCAACAATGGAATACGCAGCGCCTGGCGCTTCCCGATTGGGGCTTGGTCTTGAACAGGTCGCAGCAATGGCGGGGACATTAGGGGATCAGGGTATCAAAGGCGAGCGCGCAGGGACATCACTGCGCGCGATGCTTGCGCGGCTTGCAGCCCCTTCGACGGAAGCGCGTCGCGCGCTGGACGACATGAATGTCACGCTGGTCGATGCCGAGGGCAACCTGCGCCCTCTGTTCGAACTTCTGGAAGAGATGGACGTGGCGATGCGTGGGATGGGCACTGCCGCCCGCGAGGAGGTGCTGAATTCCATCTTTGGTCTGAATGCTGCGGGTGAAGCCGGAACGTTGATTGCGGCAGCGGGCAGTGGTGCCTTGCAGGACTATGCGGAAAGTCTGCGCGAAACCGGAACAGCGGCGCGTGTCGCAGAACAGATGAGTGATAACGCGCGCGGTGCAATAGACCGGCTGAAAAGCGTGACGGAAAGCGCCCAGATCGCCCTTGGCAACGGATTGCTGCCGGTTCTTGTCGAAATCGCTGAACAGGTCATGCCGCTTATCGCGATCACAGGCCAGTGGATCGGCGAAAATCAGGAACTGGTCAAGGTGATTGGCTGGGCCGTAGCCGGACTTCTGGCGTTGAGTATTGGCGCACTCGCGTTGCAATGGGGTTTCTGGTTGTTGTTCGGGTGGGTTGGAAAACTAAGGGTCGTTTTCGGCATTTTTCTGGTTGCGGTGGGACTCTTGGGACGGGGATTGATGGCGCTGGCCGTTCGTGCAATCCCGCTTCTACAGGTGATGGGCTTGGCGTTGGCCAATGTCTTGTTCTTCGTCGCTCGGGCCATCTATTCCGTGGGCCTTCTGCTTTTGAAGAACCCGCTCATTCTTGCGGTGGCCGCAATCGCGGCACTGGCCTATGTCGTCTATGACAGTTGGGACGGCATTGTCGCGTATTTTCAGGAGAAGTTTGATCGCGTTAAAGATGCCTTTGAAAACGGCCTGCTGGCCGGTCTGATATCGCTGTGGTCTGAGTTCAACGTCTTCACGCTGATGATGGACGCGATCGAGGGGTTGCTGGCCTATATCGGCGAGGCGTTTGATATTGACCTGTTCACCCAGGGCGCAAACATGATTGCCAGCCTGCGCGCCGGGATCTGGTCTGTCCTGACAGATATGGTGGCAGCGGTGCGGGCCTATCTTGCCGGTATTGTGCCTGATTGGCTGATCCGCGCATGGAACTATGTCAGCGGCGGCGGTGGCGTGTCGGGTGACGATGGGCCGGGTGGCGATGGTCCAGCCACCGGTGACGGCCGCCGACGCAGGGCGCAAGGTGGCCGTGACAGCGGTGGTGTGGTGCGTCCGGGCTTCCTGTATGAAATCAACGAACGCGGTCAGGAATTCTTCAGCCCCAATATGCCAGGCAGCGTGATCAAGGGGGCTGACGCGTCCAGGGGGGCGGGAGCTGGCGCGCAGGCCGCGCGGGGCTTTGGTGACATCAATATCTATCCGCAGCCGGGCATGGATGCCCGCGCGATTGCCGAGGAGGTGAAGCGCGCCGTCCGCGAGATGATGCGCGAGGAGCGCTATGCCCTGCATGACGGGGGGTTGTCATGATCAGCACTATCATGATGGCGCTGGGCGCGTTTCGTTTCGGGGTGACAGGCGGCAGCTATCAGACCCTGCGGCGTGTGGCGCAGTTTCGCTGGCAGGCGCAAGACCGGCTGGGGCGCGATCCCGCCATGCAGTTCATGGGGCCGGGATCCGAGGAGGTGACGCTGGAAGGCACAATCCATCCGCATTATCGCGGTGGTTTGCGGCAGGTTGAATTCATGCGTCTGTCCGCACGCAGCGGTGAGCCGTTGATGCTGGTCGACGGGCTGGGCTGGGTGTTCCATCGCTGGGTGATACTGTCGGTTGATGAGACGCGCAAAGTGCTGATGTCCGATGGCGCGCCGCGTCAGATCGATTTTCGCATCGCACTGCGCAGCTATGGCGAGGACCGCGCATGATCCGCTTTCGCAGACAGCGTGGTGAACCGCTGGTATTGCGCCTGACCACGCCCTTCGCGCTGGCCGATATCGAGATTGCCTCCAGCCTGCGCAATGATCTGGGGGGGGCGTGGCATCTTGCAGCCACTGTGCTTGATGTTGACGCAGGCCTGTTTGAACTGGATGCCGGTGTTGATGCGCGGGTGCTGCCTGCCGGTCGGTTGTGGTTTGATATCCGGTTCCGCCGGTTTGGCGAGAATGTGCACACGCTGACATTCAGGCTGGATCTGCTGGATGATATTGCCGCTGAAAACACCGCCCTTACTGATCGGGCACAATACAACGCGCGGGCACAAAGTGACGGGCGTGTCTATCTGACGCGCGAGGGCGATATGCTGGACGCGATCTGCCAGACGGAACTGGGCGCAGATGCACTGGCCCCGCAGCTGCTGGACGCCCACCCACGCCTTGCCGAACTGGGTCCGGTTTATCCGGCGGGTCTGGCGCTGTTTTTGCCCACACGTGACAGATTGGTTGCACCGCGCACCCGTCGTATCACGCTTTGGGGGCGCGCATGACGACCCCGGATTTCCGCATCATCGCCAATGCGCAGGATGTCACCGCGATGATCCGCGACCGGCTGTTGTCATTGACAATAACCGACAATGACGGCGAGACGGCCGATCGGCTGGAGCTGACGCTGGATGACCGGGATAACCGGCTGGAGATGCCCGAACTTGACGCGGTTCTGGAGGTCGAACTGGGCTATCGCAGCCAGCCTTTGCACCCGATGGGGCGTTTTGCGATTGAAGGCATATCCTCCTCTGGCCCGCCAGACAGTATGCGGATCACAGCGACTGCCGTAGACCTGAAAACCGTCACCCGCGCGCCCCAGACCCGCGCATGGGAAGGGCAAAGTTTTGGCCAGATTGCCCGCAAGATCGCGTCAGAGGCAGGGCTTGAACTGGTAATCGCGCCGCGTCTGGAGATTGTGCCCTTTTCCTATCTGGCCCAAACGTCCGAAAGCGATCTGCATTTCCTGACGCGGCTGGCGCGCGGGCTGGATGCCACGGCCAAAGCGGCGGCGGGCAAGCTGGTGATCGCGGGGCGCGCGCCCGCAGATCAGACTGCGGCCGGAGATGAGCGCAAGCCCGTGGTGCTGCCGCGCGACCGGCTGACACGCTGGCAGTTCGATCTGTCAGAGCGGGGAAACGACAAGTCGGTCGAGGCCGAGGTGCAGTTGACCGGCAGCGCAGAGCGCAAGCGCGTCACAGCAGGCACTGGCAAGCCCGCCCGCCGCCTGCGCCACACCTTCGCGACCGAAGCCGAAGCCCGGCGCGCTGCAGACAGCGAACTGGCACGCAGTGCACGCGGCAAGGGAAAATTTGAGGCCACGCTTGCAGGGTTTGAACCTGCCCTTTTCGCGGGGGGTCGGGTCTCGCTGACCGGCCTGCGCCCCGAAACAGCCGGGACATGGCATATCACTACGGTGCGCCATCAGCTTGGCACCGGCCTTGTGACAAATTTCAGCGCCAATAAGGGAGGGGACGCATGATCACCCTGCGCCGCAAATATGGCGACACGCTGCGCTTGCGCTTTCACACCACAGCGGCATTGCGCGATGTGACAATCACGGCCGCATCGCGCAATGCCGCAGGCGGCCTGACGCCCTTTAACGTGGCAATCGTCGATCGCGACGGCGGGATATTCGAGATCACACCGACCACGGGACTGCCCGTCGGCCGCCATTCTGTCGACATCCGCTATGACCGCGCGGGCCAGACTGCAATCAGCCCGACATTCTTCATCCAGATACTGGAGGCAATGACGCCATGAGCACCACAATGACCGACCTTGCCAGCGGCAAGACCTTCGTATTTGACACGGCCCTGCCGGGACGGGATGCCTATGAAGAAGCGCTGGCGCAAGGGTTTGAAGGCACACGCGCAGACTGGCTGGCCAGCCTGAAGGGGTTTGATTTTGATCCCGACGCGCCGGATTGGGAAAGCGACCGCGTGTACGGTCCGCGCGCAGCCGTGCTGAATGATCATCGCCTTTGGGTGGCACGCACGGCCAGTCAGGGTGTCGCGCCGGGCAGCGACCCCGCGGTGTGGAAACTGGTTCTGGACGGTGCGGATGCCGCCGATCTTGTTCAAGCGGTCGCTGACGCCAACCAGCATCGCGCGGATGCAGACACTGCACGTGCGCAAACCGAAGCTGCGCTGGCCCAGACCCAGACCGTGCTGGGCCAGACACAGGCGGCCGCCGCCGCGCTGGCCCCGATCGAGGCGCTGCATCCGACAGATCAACCCCGCCCCAAAGGGTGGTGGGACACAGGCGATCGACTGGAACTGGCGGCCCCGATGATTGCGCGCGCCGTGATCAGCAACTGGCATCCGGGCCTTGTTCATCTTGGTGTGATCGGGTTTCAGGTCGAAAATCACGCATTTACCGATCTGGACGCCACACAGCTTGCCCAACCCGGCCAACCGGTTGCAGCGGTCACGAATTGGGCGGATCAGATCGTTGCTGCGCAGCCTGAGAATGCGCGCCGCCCTACATTTGGCCGCCACCCCGCATCGGGGCTGCGTAACCGCCTGCCCAACAACCGCATGGACGGCGCGGCATTGGGCGTATTGGGTGCCGGGGGGGCGCTGCCGACAGGCTGGAGCCTTGTGAATATCGCCACTGGCGAGGTTGAGATCGTATCGCTGGCCCCAAAGAGCGGCAGACCGAATATCCGCATCCGGCTGAACGGCACACCCACGGGCAATGTGCAACTCACGTTTAACCCGCTTGGTTCGGCTCCCAGCGCCACGGGACAAACCTGGACGGGTTCAGCATGGGTGCAGCGGGTCGGCGGCAGCACTGCAAATATTACCAATGTGTCGCTGATCAATACGCATTTTTCCGGGTCAGGTTTTGCAGGCGCAACCAATGGCGGCAGTTTTCTCAGCACGATAGAAAGTGATCTGCGGCGCGTTGCGTCCGGTGGTATCGCACCAGAAAGCGTGACGAACACACGCGGTGTGCTGCAACTGGTCCATGCGAGCGGCCCCATCGACATCACCCTGGACATATCGGCACCGCAACTGGAACAAGCGAGCGAACCCAGCGCCGTGCAGATCACAGGCGCAAACGGGTTTGACGTCACCGATGCCGGTCAGCCCAATGTTCATTCTCTGGGGTTTGACGGTGTTGACGATCGCCTAACTCTTGCAACATCGTTCAGTGGCCACACATCTTACACACTCGCAGCCGCACATGACGTGGCGTTTCTTCCCGCCGCCCCGAATGAGGGGATCATTTTCGGGGGCACAGGGCGCTTTACCAAAACCGTGTCCAGCGGGCTGCGCTGGCGCAACCAAGGCACCGATAATCAGGTGGATTTTTCTACGCAATCTGTGTCGGGGCGTCAGGTGGACATGGTGCGCGTGGCCGGGGCCGCAGCGCCAGAAGCGTGGCGCAACGGGCAGGCCGCAACCATCAGCACGGCTGCAGGCTCTCTATCGCCGCTTGTCGGTCTGACGCATTTTTTCAACGCGGGCAGCAGCTTTTCCAAAGGGCGGCTTTATGCCGCCGCATTGATTCCGCAGCCCGTGTCCGAAGCCGACCGCATTCGGCTGCAGCGCTATTTGTCCAGCCTTTCAGGAGTGATCCTATGATCCGTGTCACTATCGCCGAACCAGTTGCCTTACCCGTAGTGCTGACCCCTGAAAATGCACCACTCTGGCAGGATGGGCAGGGCAATCTGTATCGTGTCGCATCTGGGATGTACGAGGACTGCCCGCTGGATGCATGGGTGCCAGATCCCGATGGACTGGCCGCCCCGCCCCAAGCATCACCCGATGCTACAGTTCAGATCGCTGCAATGGACGGCCTGGCAGCCCTTGCAGCCATGGGCTTGCAGCCCTTGCCTGACGCGGATTAACCCTGCGGGAGGCCGAAGGTGTTGACGCACCTTCGACACGGGGCCACCGTTGAAAACAGCCCCACCGACCAGCAATCGCCTTATGGCCGCTCCCTCCCTGATCAGGGGCGGCGAAGGTGAGGTGATTCGCCTTGCGCGATCAAGAGCAAATCCGTGGGCTCGCGCCTGTGCGCGGCTGTTATTCTGTGCAGAACCTGACGCATTATCCGGTGTCGTCAGTATAAAATGCCCGCGTTGCCGGGCCATGAACATCCTGAGGCCAAGAGCCCTTTCCCCAGAGCGCCCCCAGCGCCCCATAGTGAAAGGCCAAGGCCAATGACCCCGATATCACAGACTGCCCGCCCGATTGCCCCGTGGATTGGCGGCAAGCGCAACCTCGCCAAGCGCATCTGCGCGATCATCGACGCCGATCAGGCGCACAAAACCTATGCAGAACCGTTCGTTGGGATGGGGGGCGTGTTCCTGCGACGGACATCACGTCCGAGGGCGGAATTCATCAATGACCGCTCGCGCGATGTGTATAATCTGTTCAGGGTTCTGCAGGAGCATTATGTCGCGTTTCTGGACCTGCTGCGCTTCCAGATCACCACACAGGCCAATTTTGAAAGACTTGTCCAGGTTGATCCCGTAACACTCACCGACATGCAGCGCGCGGCACGTTTTCTGTTTCTGCAGCGCGCAGCCTTTGGTGGAAAGGTCTCCGGCCGCACATTCGGCCTGTCCCGCGACCGCCCAGCCCGGTTCAACCTGACCACGCTGGAGCCGGATCTGGAAGCCCTGCACAGCCGCCTGTCGGGGGTGTGCGTGACATGTCTGGATTTTACCGATTTTATCCGCCGGATCGATCACAAGGAGACGCTGTTCTATCTCGACCCGCCGTACTGGGGCTGCGAGGGCTATTACGGGCGTGCGTTGTTCAGCAGGGAACGGTTCGAGGATATGGCTACCCAGCTTGGCACGCTAAAGGGCCGCTTCATCATGTCCCTGAACGACACGCCGGGCGTGCGTGAGGTGTTCAGGGGCTTCGAGATCAAGGAGATCAGCACCGTCTACACTGCGGCGTCAAGCGGGCCGAAGGCAGCGGCCGAGGTGCTGATCATGAATTTCAAGCCGGGGTGAAGCGGGTTTGAATGCCCGCTTCACCCCTCAGTTATATCCGGGCGTTAGATAGAAATTGTTCTCTTCATAGGGGCATTCTCTCCTCAATCTTGCCGCAGCCGCTGCAGCCGAACCCTCGTGAGTACCACCGACCTCGACAACGTGGTTGCAACGCTTGCATGTAACTATCAGCCCCATCACGGTGCCGAAATCGCCATCGATCTCATTCTCTTCAATATCTGTTTCTACACGCATCTAATGCCTCCATCTGGTTTGGGGAGCCGAAGATACAGCCACGGCGGCAATGCGCGAACAGCATTGTCGGGATTGACAGGGTGGCGAGGCCGAAAGAATCGGATAGGGTCTGTCAAGGACAGAATCACTTCCGCGAGAGCATATGGCGAACCACCTGTATTACGGCGACAATCTGCGCGTTTTGCGCGACAGCATCGCAACCGGGTCTGTGGACCTGATCTATCTGGACCCGCCCTTCAATTCCAATGCCAGCTACAATGTGCTGTTCAAGGGGCCGCAGGGCAACGAAAGCGCGGCCCAGATCGAGGCCTTTGACGACACTTGGCACTGGACCGACAGCGCCGAGGAAGCCTTTGGCGAGGTGCTGCGCTCGGGCAATGGCAACGCCGCCGAAATGCTACGCGCGATGCGGACCTTTCTGGGCGAGAATGACATGATGGCGTATCTGGCGATGATGGCCGTGCGCCTGCTGGAGTTGCACCGCGTGCTGAAGCCCACCGGCAGCCTCTATCTGCACTGCGACCCGACGGCGAGCCATTACTTGAAGATCCTGCTGGATGCGGTGTTCGGGGCGCGCGGCTACAAGAACGAGATTATCTGGAAGCGCACCACCACCCATAGCGACGCGAAGACATGGAGTCGTGTCGCGGATACGATCTACTTTTACGCAAAATCGCCGAGCGATTTCATCTGGAACACGCCACGCGAGCCACATTCCGACGAGTATCTGGCCACGAAATATCGTCACGATGACGGGGACGGGCGCGGCTTATATCAACTGGATAACATGACAAGCCCAAATCCGCGCCCGAATATGATGTACGAGTGGAGGGGACACGAAAGCCCGCCGAAGGGGTGGCGCTATTCTCTCCAAACGATGCAGCGACTGCATGACGATGGCAGGATTTACTATCCAACCAATCGTGACGGAACGCCTGACACGACCAAACGTCCGCGCCTCAAGCGCTATCTTTCTGAGATGGAAGGCGGAGTCATGGGCACAGTCTGGACAGACATTCCCCCCATTAACTCGCGCGCCCAAGAACGCCTCGGCTACCCCACCCAGAAACCCGTAGCCCTGCTCGAACGCATCCTCTCTGCCTCCTCCAACCCCGGCGATGTGGTGCTCGACCCGTTTTGCGGTTGTGGCACAACGGTCCATGCGGCGCAAAAACTGGGCCGCCAGTGGATCGGCATTGATGTCACCCATCTGGCCATCGGGCTGATCGAAAAGCGCCTGCGCGATGCATTTGAAGGTGTGGAATTCATCACCCATGGCGTCCCGCAAGACCTGGCCGGCGCGCGCGACATGGCCCGCCGGGGCCGCGAGGACAAGAACTATTATTTCGAGTTCGAGAAATGGGCACTATCGCTCATCGCCGCCCAGCCCGGCAACCTGTCGAAAAAAGGCGCCGACCGCGGCATTGACGGCAACATCTATTTCGGGCGCACCAACCGCGCGCTGGTCAGCGTCAAGGCGGGCGACAATGTCGGCGTGTCGATGCTCCGCGACCTGCGCGGTACGATAGAACGCGAGCGCGCCGATATCGGCATCTTCCTGACCCTGACACCGCCCACCAAGCCGATGATCACCGAGGCTGCAGCCGCAGGCCAGTTCGAGATGGACGGTTTCAGCCCCGTGCCCCGGATCCAGATCGTCTCGATCGAGGAAGCCCTGCAACTGCGCGACCGCGCCGTCCGCCTTCCCGCCCGGCGCGACGATGCGTTCAAGAGGGCCAAGCGCGAAAGCGGCGGCGGGCAGGGTTCACTGGACATTTAACGGGTGCTTTAAGGCCCATGACACGTCAGCCTGTATGCCGACCCCGGAAATCGCGCTGCTGCAAGAATCTCTACAAAACCCTGCAGATATCTCGGTCACACCACAACAATCCACAGGTAATTCTGGCTGGACTGGTGATTTCACTTTACTCATGGCGCATTTAAGCACACCATATATAGTAAGAGATGCGACGAAACTACAGATTGCTAGTGCATGACACTTGGTCTGGTGGCATCGCGCAGCGCAGCGGCAAAAGCGGAACGGGGCAGCCATGTCAGCATTGGAACTTTATCTAAGCAACGACTCGGTTCATCCGATCGACATTGTTGAAACACTGGCCGCCAACCATGACTGGGATTTTGACCGCATCGGAGAAGACCAGATCGCCATGGTGATAGAAGGGCAATGGCGCAGCTACGCGCTGACGCTTGCGCTGTCCCCCGAAGAGGACATGCTGCGCCTGATTTGCACCTTTGAAATGGACCCGCCCGAAACCGCCCTGGCCGCGTTGTATGAAACGGTCAGCCGGGCCAATGACATGGTATGGTCGGGCGCGTTCAGCTTTTGGGACACGCAGCGCTTGATGGTGTGGCGCTACGCCTTGCTGTTGGGCGTGGACCAGACTGCGGAAATCGACCAGATTGACCGCATGATCCATAGTGCGATTATTGCGTCAGAACGGTTTTATCCAGCCTTTCAGCTTGTCTCCTGGGCCGACCACAGCCCGCAATCGGCGCTTGATCTGGCACTGGCCGAAGCTGTCGGGCACGCATGATCCCGCCAGTTTGGTGCAGATTGCGAAATTAAGCCGCCCTTGCCCTTGACGCAGACAGC
This sequence comes from Roseinatronobacter sp. NSM, assembly GCF_052379845.1. Taxonomy (NCBI): domain Bacteria; kingdom Pseudomonadati; phylum Pseudomonadota; class Alphaproteobacteria; order Rhodobacterales; family Paracoccaceae; genus Roseinatronobacter; species Roseinatronobacter sp. NSM. Next base: position 29,951 of record NZ_JBQTCF010000004.1, read on the forward strand.
CTGCAGCGCAACAAATGCGCCAAAGAATGAATGGGGGCATTATGGGACTTGAGCAGATCAACACGCAGGCTATGGTTTTGCTGGGCTGCGGGAAAATGGGGTCGGCGCTGTTGGCGGGGTGGCTGGCACAGGGTATCACAGCGCAGCATGTGCATGTCATTGAACCCGCCCCCTCCGACTGGCTGCGCGGCTCTGGCGTGTCCCTGAACGGCAAATTGCCTGATGCACCTGCGGTGGTTGTTCTGGCCGTGAAACCACAAATGATGGGCGCTGCCCTGCCCGCGCTGCAATCCTTCGGCAATGGGCAAACGCTGTTTATATCCATCGCCGCAGGCACGCAGATGGCGCGGTTCAGCGATATTCTGGGCGCGCGCACCCCGATCATCCGCGCCATGCCCAACACCCCTGCCGCCGTCGGACAGGGCATTACCGCGCTGATTGGCAATGACCATGTGTCCGACACGCAGCTGGCATTGGCCGAGGCGCTGCTGTCAGCGGTCGGGCAAACTGTTCGCCTGGAACACGAAGCGCAGATGGATGCGGTTACCGCGCTGTCAGGGTCTGGCCCGGCCTATGTTTTTCACCTGATCGAAGCCATGGCCCGCGCCGGTGCGGCCCAAGGGCTGGCGCCGGAACTGGCCATGCAACTGGCACGCGCAACAGTGACGGGCGCGGCCGCACTGGCCAGCCAAGCCCCACAAACCGCCGCGGAATTGCGCCAGAATGTCACCAGCCCCGGCGGCACCACAGCGGCGGCACTGGCCGTGTTGATGGACGCAACCCATGGCCTGCCGCCCCTTATGGAACGGGCCATCGCAGCGGCGGCGGCGCGGTCGCAGGAACTGGCGCAATGAACGAGCAGATCAGTTTTGACGATTTCCTGAAGGTGGATATTCGCGCAGGCCGGATCATCCGCGCCGAACCCTTCCCCGAAGCGCGCAAACCCGCCATCAAGCTATGGATCGATTTCGGGCCTGATCTGGGCGAAAAGAAATCCTCGGCGCAGATTACCGCGCATTACACGGCGGATGCGCTGATCGGCAAGCGCGTAATGGCTGTGGTGAATTTTCCCGCGCGCCAGATCGGGCCGTTCATGTCGGAAGTTCTGGTTCTGGGCGTATCAGATGCGCAGGGGCATATCACGCTGATCTCGCCCGACCATGACGTGCCCGCTGGCGCACGCATGCATTGAAAGGCACGCCATGAAGGAACTTTATATCACCCGCCCCCTACCCGCAGCCGTGCTGGAGCGCGCGCGCGCATATTTCAATGTCACGTTGCGCGACCAGACAACCCCGTTGAAAAAGGGCGAAATGCGTGCCGCGCTGGTGCTGTATGACGTGATCATTCCAACCCTTGGCGACATGTTCACTGCAGACGTGTTTGACGGAATGGAAACAGCCCGCTGCCGGTTGCTGGCCAATTTCGGGGTGGGCTATAACCACATTGATGTGGCAGCCGCGCGGCAGGTGGGCATTTCAGTGACCAATACCCCCGGTTCTGTCACCGACGCCACGGCCGACATTGCGCTGATGCTGGTGTTGATGTCCGCACGCCGCGCCAGCGAGGGCGAGCGTCTGGTGCGCGCGGGAAAATGGACGGGCTGGCACCCGACCCAGATGTTGGGGCTACATCTGGGCGGCAAAACATGCGGCATTATCGGCATGGGGCGTATTGGACAGGCCATAGCAAAGCGCGTGCATTTCGGGCTGGGCATGGAGGTGGTTTATCACAACCGCTCTGTGCGCGCAGTTGACCTTCCCGCGCGCCAGCTTGACAGCATTGCAGATGTGTTGGCGGCGTCCGATGTCGTGGTTCTGGCTGTTCCGGGCGGGGCGGAAACGCGCCATCTGATTGGCGCGCAGGAGCTGGCGATGATGCGCCCACATGCCCATCTGGTCAATATTGCGCGCGGGGATGTTGTGGATGAAGCGGCGCTGATTGGTGCGTTGCAACACGGACAGATCGCTGGTGCGGGGCTGGATGTCTATGAATTCGAACCGGCCGTCCCCGACGCGTTGCGCCGCATGGACACTGTAACCCTGCTGCCACATCTTGGCACGGCGGCGCAGGATGTGCGCGAGAATATGGGCATGATGGCGCTTGATAACGCCATTGCGCATGCAACAGGGCAAGCGCTTGTGAACCCTGTATAAAGGCAGGGCAAGGCCAAAGCAGGTTTGGCGCCCGCCGCTGTCAGGGGGCAGCGGGTCGGTCGGAGTATGGTCTGTAGGGGACGTTGGGAATGCCCCAAGGCGCGGAATCAAGGGCGCAGCCCGCCGCGCCATCGGCGGGCCGTCCCGCGGCCTGCCGATTACTCTGGTGGCACGCCAAGCCTTGAAAGTCGGAGTAGGCCGCCTGCATAAAGTGAACCCCTAAACCGTCGGATCGGCAGACCCCGGCCCGCCGACAGCGCGGGCTTTGTCCAAGCGCGAATGCCCGCAACAGGCCAGAAAACCCGCACAAGCGCACGCTCGCCTGATCATGTCAGCCTATAGCTGCTATTCCATCGCTTCCAACTCATCAATGAAGCCCGCGATCATCTGCAGGCCCTTGTCCCAGAAGGCGGGGTCGCTGGCGTCCAGCCCGAAGGGGGCCAACAATTCCTTGTGGTGCTTGGACCCACCTGCAGCCAGCATGTCGAAATACTTGTCCTGAAACCCGTCTGGCGCATCGCGGTATGCGGCATAAAGCGCGTTCACCAACCCGTCGCCAAACGCATAGGCATAGACATAAAACGGCGAATGCACGAAATGCGGGATATACGCCCAGAAGGTTTCATACCCGTCCATGAAATCGAACACTGGCCCAAGGCTTTCAGCCTGCACACTCATCCACAGGGCGTTGATGTCGTCGGGCGTCAATTCCCCTTCGCGGCGCGCGGCGTGCAGTTTGCATTCGAAATCATAAAACGCAATCTGGCGCACAACAGTGTTGATCATATCCTCAACCTTGCCAGCCAGCAGAACCTTGCGTTCCGATTGTGTTTTGGCCTGTGCCAGAAGCTTCTGGAAGGTCAGCATCTCCCCAAAGACAGAGGCGGTTTCCGCAAGTGTCAGCGGCGTGGAGGACAGCAATTCCCCCTGCCCTGCGGCCAGTCGCTGGTGCACCCCGTGCCCCAGTTCATGCGCCAGCGTCATGACATCGCGCGGCTTGCCCAGATAGTTCAGCATCACAAACGGATGCGCATCGGTCACTGTGGGGTGGGCAAAGGCGCCGGGTGCCTTGCCGGGTTTCACGGCGGCGTCAATCCAGCCCTGGGTAAAGAACGGTTCGGCCAGATCTGCCAGCTTTGGCGAAAATTCCGCATAGGCGTCCAGCACCGTGGAGCGCGCATCATCCCAGTTGAACACGCGCGGCGCTTCCAATGGCAGGGGGGCGTTGCGGTCCCAGATTTCCAGCCGGTCAAGCCCCATCCAGCGCGCCTTCAGCGCATAATAGCGGTGGCTCAGGTTCGGATAGGCCGCGACCACTGCATCGCGCAACGCTTGCACAACTTCGGGTTCAACATGGTTCGACAAATGGCGCGCATGTTGCGCCGATGGCATCTTGCGCCAGCGATCCTCAATTTCCTTTTCCTTGGCCAGCGTGTTGTGCACACGGGCAAACAACTTCAACTGGCCCGAAAACACGAAAGCCAGCGCCTGCGCGGCTGCTTGCCTGCGCGCGCGGTCAGGGTCGGTCAACAGGTTCAGCGTTGCTTCCAGCCCCAGCGGCTCGGCCTCGCCCTGCACCTCGAAATGCAGGCCCGCCATGGTTTCATCAAACAGCCGGTTCCATGCCGCAGACCCGACCGTGGACTGGTCATGCAGGAATTTCTCCAACTCGTCCGACAATTGGTGCGGGCGCATGGCGCGCATGCGGTCAAACACCGGACGGTAGCGCGCCAGATCGGCATTGCCCGACACCAGCGCATCGAATGCCGCATCATCAATGCGGTTCATTTCCAATGAAAAGAACACCAGCGGGGTGGTCGCATCGGTCATGCGGTCCTGGGCATCGGCCATGAACTTGGCGCGTTCGGGGTCCACGGTGTTCTGGTAATAGCGCAGCCCCGCATAGGACATCAGCCGCCCGGCAACCATGTCAATTTTTTCATAGCGCTGCACGCAAACAAGCATGTCAGCCGCAGAAAGCTGCGCAAGCCTGCCTTCATATTCAGACGCGAATTCCGCGCATTCCTGCCGCAACCAGTCAAAATCGCGGGCCAGTTCCGGCGCATCGGGGGCGGCATACAGCGCGCTTAAATCCCAGTCGGGCAAATTGCCGAATTCGGTTTTTGTGGTGCTTTGCTGGTCAAGGGGCATGGACTTCTCCGCTAAATACGAGCCCCACACTTAGGCCGCGCGGCGCCGCGCTGCAACCGCTTCAGTCCATCTCTTTGAAGGGCCAGGGCTTGGCATCCGTGGCAACTGACAAATAGCGCGCGGCCTTGGCGATCCATGCCCCCACCATACAGCCGAAATCCGCCAGCCGTTCATTGGGCTGGCGCTTGTCGATGATGATGACAACAAACTGAATGACCCCCACCAAAAACACGATGGATTGCGCCACCGACATCATTGTTGCGATAATCAGCATATAGACCAGCCGCAACAACAGCGGTTCTGCTGGCTTGTCCAACGGGGGGGATGGGCGGTCATTGTCGATATCTTGCATGTTCGTCATCCTCTCTTGTGCTGCCCATGGCCGTTCAGGCAACGGGCGCGCCTCATTTCACATGTTACGGTGTGCTCACCTGCCCGCCGCCCACCGCAGCGCCCACACCTGTCGTTCCGGGACATGATGTGGGCAAGCCACGCGCCACCCGCACTGCCAGATAGGCGAAGGCCTGCGCTTCCAGCATGTCCCCGTCCAGCCCGACCGATTCGACAGGTTTTACCGCACAAGACAGCCGCAGCGCGATACGGCGCATCAAATCCGCATTGTGCCGCCCCCCCCCACAGACCAGAATCTGTGCAGGTTCAGTCGGGAAATGCGCAAACGCTTCCGCCACTGCAGCCGCCGCGCATTCGGACAATGTTGCCAAGGCATCCGCATCCGATAAATGTGCAACGCCCGCCAGCAGTCCCGGAAAATCCCGGTCCAGTGACTTGGGCGGCATGCGGTAGAAATAGCTGTCTTCCATAAAGGCGCGCAGCACGGCGGAATCCACATGTCCCGCTGCCGCCAGCGCGCCCCCGTCATCGCGGGCCAAACCAAGGCGCGACAGGCACAGATCATCAAGCGGCGCATTCGCAGGGCCAGTATCAAAGGCCAGAAGCGCGCCGTCATCTTCGGGTCGGGCCCTGGACGGGTCCACCCATGTGACATTGCCCACCCCGCCAAGGTTCAGGAACGCAACTGGCGCAGTCGCCCCGATATGACGCGCAAGTGCGAAGTGATAGAACGGCGCCAGCGGTGCGCCCTGCCCGCCCAACTGAATGTCGGAGCTGCGAAAATCCCACACCACAGGATAGCCCGCAATCATGGCCAGCACCGCGCCCGACCCGGCCTGATGGGTGCCGCGCCCGCGCGGGTCATGCGCCAGTGTCTGGCCGTGAAAGCCCGCAAGCTCTATCCCGTCAAAGCGCGCCATCAGTTCGGCATGCGCCGTTTCCACCAGTTCTGCCGCCTCCTCGACACCGGGATCGCCGGGCCAGCCCCCAAGGGCCGCGCGCAACACCGCGCGTTCCGACGGCGTATAGGCGCGATAGGCGGTTGGGCCAAAGCCCGCTATAGTTTCGCCATCAGTGCGCAGAACCGCGCCATCCACCCCGTCCAGCGATGTGCCAGACATCATTCCCAGCACAGTAACACAGTGTGATTCCAACATGGGCTTTTCCTTGGCGGCCTGCGCGGCTATAGAACGCGCAATCGGCCATCCGGGACAAGCAAAAATGACCTACAAACCCAAATCAGATTTCCTGAACATCCTTCAGGCGCGCGGCTTCTTCGACAACTGCACCGATCTGCAAGGTCTGGACGAGGCGCTGATCAAGGGGGTTGTGCCCGCTTATATCGGTTATGATGCTACGGCCAAATCGCTGCATGTGGGCCATTTGCTCAATATCATGGTGCTGCGCTGGTTCCAGAAATGCGGCCACAAACCCATTACCCTGATGGGGGGGGGCACCACCAAAGTGGGGGACCCCAGCTTCCGGTCGGACGAACGCCCGCTGCTGGACGCCGCCGCGATTGAGGGCAATATCACAGGCATGAAACAGGTCTTTGCGAAATACCTGACCTATGATGACAGCGCGCATGGCGCGATTATGCTAAATAACGCCGAATGGCTGGACGGGCTGAATTATCTGGATTTCCTGCGCGATGTGGGGCGGCATTTCAGCGTGAACCGCATGCTGAGTTTCGAATCGGTGAAATCACGGCTGGACCGTGAACAGTCGCTGTCCTTCCTTGAATTCAATTACATGATCCTGCAAGCCTATGATTTTGTGGAAATCCACCGCCGCCACGGGTGCCTGCTGCAAATGGGCGGATCGGACCAATGGGGCAATATCGTAAATGGGATCGACCTTGCGCGCCGCATCTCGGATGCCGAGATTTTTGGCCTGACAACACCGCTTCTGACCACATCGGACGGGCGCAAGATGGGCAAATCGCAGGGCGGCGCGGTCTGGCTGAATGCCGACATGCTTAGCCCTTATGAGTTCTGGCAGTTCTGGCGCAACACCACCGATGCCGATGTGGGGCGCTTCCTGAAGCTATATACGGAACTTCCGGTTGACGAATGCAACCGACTGGGCGCGCTGGAAGGGTCCGAGATCAACGCCGCCAAGGTTATTCTGGCCAATGAGGTGACGACCCTGTGCCATGGCGCGGACGCCGCCCGCACCGCGCAGGCCACAGCGCGCGATGTGTTTGAAAAGGGCGGCTTGGGCGACGACCTGCCCAGTTTGACCCTGACTGCCGCGGAACTGGGCGCGGGCATGCCGGTAGCACAGCTTTTCGTGCGTGCGGGGCTGGCAAAGTCGGGCAAGGACGCAAAGCGCCTGATCCTTGAAGGGGGCGCACGGATGAATGATGTGCTGCTCAGCGATGCGGGCCAGATGGTCCGCGCTGCCGATCTGGCGCAGCCCATGAAACTGACTGCTGGCAAGAAGCGCCACGCGCAGGTGGTGCTGGAAGGGTCAGCGGCCGCCTGCTGACCCGACCCCGCCTTCTGTGACTGCCAAAGCCAAGCCGTGTATTGGATATTTTTGCCAGAATGAAAGGGACAAAGTGGCAGGCACTGCCGCGACAGGGATACCGAGGGAATGCTGCCTTATGGCAAAGGCACAAATTCGTCCCTGTCGCCTGCGGGCAGGTCAAACTGGCCCCGCCCCCAATCGGCGGCACGCCATTGGGATTTGGCCTGTTCGATGCGGTCGCGGCTGGAGGCCACGAAGTTCCACCAGATATAGCGCGGCCCGTTCAATGTGGCCCCGCCCAAGGCCATCAGCCGTGCCCCGGCTGGGCCCGCGCCCACAGTAATGCGGTCACCGGGGCGAAAGACCATCATGCGCCCTGCGTCAAATATCTGACCTGCGATTGTCACTGACCCTTGGGTGATATACAGGCCGCGATCTTCGTGATTGTCGGGCAATGGGAAGCGTGCGTTCGGCGCGAGGGTGACATCAAGGTAGAACGTATCGGAATAAAGCGTTGCGGGCGCGCGTTCCCCGTAAGCCTGCCCAAGGATCAGCCGGGCGCTGATGCCGGTATCGGTGATCAACGGCAAGGCATGCTGGCCGTGATGTTCGAACAAGGGCGCCATGTCTTCGTGGGTTTCGGGCAGCGCGATCCATGTCTGGATGCCAAACAGGCTGTTTGGGCCCTGCCGCGCCTGCGTGCTGGTGCGTTCGGAATGCGTGACACCGCGCCCCGCCACCATCCAGTTCAGCGCGCCCGGCGTGATGATCTGGTCGCTGCCAATACTGTCGCGGTGGTGAAAATCACCCCGATACAGATAGGTCACTGTCCCAAGGCCGATATGGGGATGGGGGCGCACGTCGATTCCCTGACCTGTCAGGAATTCCGCCGGCCCGGCCTGATCGAAGAAGATGAAGGGGCCGACCATCTGGCGTTTTGGCGCTGGCAGGGCGCGGCGCACTTCGAAACCGCCAATATCGCGGGCGCGCGGGATAATCAGTGTTTCGATCGCGTCTGCGCCCACATCATCGGGGCAGCCGGGCGCGAGGGCGGGATTCCAGCTCATGATTTTGTGCCCTGTGGGACGGGGCGCGCCATCGTCATATCTTGCCGCGCAGCAGGTGATCCATGGTCAGGGACGGTTGCGCGCAACCCGCTTCGCCCACCACACGCGCGGGCACCCCTGCGACGGTGCTGCGGGCGGGAACTTCTTCCAGCACGACAGACCCGGCCGCGATGCGCGCGCAATCGCCCACGCGGATATTTCCCAAAACCTTGGCACCTGCCCCGATTAACACGCCATTGCCGATTTTCGGGTGGCGGTCGCCATCTTGCTTGCCGGTGCCGCCCAATGTGACGGAATGCAACATCGACACATTATCGCCGACCACAGCAGTTTCCCCGATAACGATGGAATGGGCGTGGTCGATCATGATCCCTTGCCCGATTCGCGCCCCCGGATGAATATCCACCCCGAAGACTTCGGACACGCGCATCTGGATCAGGCTGGCGAAATCACTGCGCCCCTGCAGACACAGCCAATGTGCAATGCGATACGCCTGAACAGCCTGAAAGCCCTTGAAATACAACAGTGGTTTCATGAAGCGGTTGCAGGCGGGATCGCGTTCATAGGTGGCGACAATATCCGCGCGCGCCGCTTGTCCCAACCCCGGATCACTGGCATGGGCTTCGTCCATGATTTCGCGCAGGATCTGTTCGGACATTTCCGCTGACGCCAGTTTTTGCGACAGCCGGAACGCCAGCGCCTGTTCCAGAGTTTTGTGGTGCAGGATGGAGGAATGGAACACCCCCCCCATCAGCGGTTCAAGGTCGACTGCCGCGCTGGCTTCTTGCCGGATTCGCGTCCAGACCGGGTCAAGATGGGGCAGCGGACGCGGTGTTTTGCTGAATTCGGGCATGGGTCAGATCCTTGTCGCAGATATCACAGGCGCATGCGCCCATTTTTCAAAATAAGCAAGCCAAAGCAGAAAACAACGCTTGTCACGTCAAACCGGGCACAAAGCGCGCAAGGCGCGCAATCTGGCGGGGGGGATGGTTGCGGTCGCAACCGCCGTGAAGACATGCAGCGTGTCCAGTTCAGGGTCGATTATCGCATGGTCGGACACCCAGCCCCCCATGCCCAGATACATGCGCAACAACGCAGGCAACGCCTGTTTCTGGGCGTGGGGGTCGGCGTCACCATGGGGAAAATCGACAGCGCGGGGGTGCATACGCTGCGGGCGTAAATCCACAGGGCCAAGATGTCTGGTGCGCAACCATGTCAGGGCCGCGCCATGGGCCTGAACGTCCTGCCCACGAAACGAGGTGCAGCCAAACAGCACTTCTGCGCGGGTATGCACGCATATCAATGTGACAGCGGCCAAAAGGGCGCGCAAGGCATCGGCCATATTCTGCGCATCGCTGGCCTGACACAGGCGGCCAATTTCCAGCGCGCGCCCATAGCTGCGCGACAGGGCGGTCATGTCGTAAAACTGCCCGGTATAGGTTTGCGCAAAGTCAGCACCCTGTCGCAACAGCCGCAAGCGCGCAGTGGCCAGAACCTGTTTCGCGTCCGGGCGGCAGACCATCAGATGCGTGCTTAGCGAATCAAAGCGGTCCCTGTCGGACTGTCCCGGCGCGGTGACGGCAAACCTGTCGCGCCGCAGCGCCAGAACCTGATCCATGTCTTCGGGGGTTTGCGCAAGGCGCACCGGGAAACCGCCAACCACAATACCCCCGCCCATCAGGGCCTGTGGCAAGTCCAGCGTGGGCTGCAGTGCCAAATGATCTGTCGCCATACCTTCTGCCTGTCAAAACCCAGACCGACCCGCGCGACAAAATGCCTGTGACGCGCTACCCGCCCAACATCTGGGTTGGATTGAACCTTCCGAAATTCGACATCAACTGGCGCAACACGCTCATCCCGGAGGGGCCAGTATCCGTCACCCGCCGCGAGAGGGCGACAATTTCACCATCTTCCAGACCAAAGCGTTCGACATTGGACACCCGATTCCCCGAATCGAAAGTGATTGCCACTATCTGGCGGTCAATTTCCACGGGGGCGCGCCATCCTTCATCGATCCAGTCGCTTTGGACGTAATACCACCCCGACCCTTCCATCACACCCGAAATGCCCGGGCGTCCGATTTTCTGTTCCACCGTTTCGCGGGTATCGCGCCCAACCTGAATTTCCGCAAGCTGCATGTCATCGGGGGCGTAGCCGTGGAACCGCGCAACGGGGCTACAGGCCACAAGGGCCAACAACACGACGGGTGACAAAATCCACAATCCGAAATTCCGCATGCGCCGCATTACCCCTTGAACCTGCCCTGTCTTCCAGTCAACCACCGCTTGGACAACCGCAATTTGTTGCGCGGTGGCTGGCCGCCTTTGTCAGAAGGGATACAGAAGGACGCGCCGCTATTCAAGAAAGGAACGAAACACTGTATAAACTCATTGAAGTTTCCCCCCCCTAAAAGCCCGAGGATTTCGTGACAAAGCCCCCCACCCCGCCAGTTTTATGCCCCCCCATACGCGTTGCCGCCCTGAACGCACGCAAGCCCGTCCGGTTTGATGTGCAACCAGATTCTGCCATGCGCACGCAACTGGCGCAGGATATGGGCCTGATCGCCCTGCGCAAATTCCGCTTTCAGGGTGAACTTCGCCCTTTGGGCAAACGCGACTGGGAAATCAGCGCCACGCTGGGCGCGACAGTCGTTCAATCCTGCGCTGTGACACTGGACCCGGTGACCACGCGAATCGATGAACCCGTGCTGCGCCGGTATCTGGCAGAATTGCCCGACCCCACCGGCACCGAAGTGGAAATGCCCGAAGATGACACTCAGGAAATTCTGGGCACAGTGATCGATCCGGGCGCGGTCGCGCTGGAAGCGCTGGCGCTGGCGCTGCCGGCATTTCCGCGCGCTGACGGGGCGGCCCTGCCGGGGGCCGGGGTATTGAGTGCCGCCCCCGCAGGCGCAGCCCCCCTTGAGGATGCCCGCCCCAAACCTTTTGCCGCGCTGGAGGGCCTGCGCGAAAAACTTTTGCGCGACACCGACAAGTCCTGACGATAATTGTCGTTTTCGTAAATTGCGGCTTGAAAACCGCGCCAAAGCAAGTATTTTGCGCCACTCATGCAAAGAGGGCTTGGAAACGCGGGTTAAGCCGTGTATGCCGCGCCTCAAATCGCAACCCCTAGATTATGCGCATGTTGGGGGCCCATATCGGGCTTACCTGCAAGCGCCTGCAACCCGAGGTTTGATATGGCCGTCCAACAGAACCGCGTAACCCGCTCTCGTCGTAACATGCGCCGGTCGCATGATGCATTGGTCGCGGGCAACCCGAACGAATGCTCAAACTGTGGCGAACTGAAGCGCCCGCACCATGTGTGCCCGTCTTGTGGCCACTACAATGACCGCGAAGTCATTGCTGCCGCTTCGGCCGTGGACCTGGACGACGACGCCGCATAAGTCCGGTGTTCATGCCCAGTCAGTTGACCCATGTCTGAAGCCCTGCGCGGTAACCTTGGTGTTGGTGCGAACATGACCACCATATCAGTGGATGCCATGGGCGGGGATCATGGGCCAGAAGCTGTGGTTGGCGGCTGTGCCATTTCGGCGCGTCGCAACCCTGACATTGCGTTTTTGCTGCATGGCGATCAGTCGGTTTTGACGCCGCTTGTTGCCCGCGAAAGCGTGTTGTCAGGGCGTGTGCATGTGGTGCACAGCCCCGGCGTTGTCAGTATGGACGACAAGCCCGCCCAGATCATGCGGCGCGGGCGTGACACATCGATGTGGTCCGCCATATCCGCCTTGCGCGACGGTCAGGCGCAGGCGGCTGTATCCTGTGGCAATACCGGCGCATTGATGGCCGTGTCCATGCTGCGGCTACGCAAGTTGCCCGGCGTGCACCGTCCCGCGATTGCCTGTCTGTGGCCATCACGCGGCGCGCATGGCTATAATACCATGCTGGATGTGGGCGCGGATGTGCGCGCCGATGAAGAATCCCTTTTGCATTACGCCCTGATGGGATCGGCCTATTTTCGCAACGCGTTTGACGTGGCCTGCCCGCGTGTGGGCCTGCTGAATGTCGGCACCGAAGACCACAAGGGCCGTGCCGAAATCAAGGAAGCCGCGCGCCTGATTGCCGACGCGGCAGAGGTGGGGCGCTATACCTTCGTGGGGTTTGTCGAAGGCAATGACATTCCCTCAGCGCATGTCGATGTGATTGTGACCGATGGGTTCACAGGCAATGTGGCCCTGAAAACCGGCGAAGGCACTGCAAAGCTGATGGGCGATGTGCTGCGCGCCGAACTGGAACACAGCATATTCTCCAAACTGGGCGCATTATTCGCCCTGCGCCCGCTGCAGCGCATGAAAAAACGGCTGGACCCGCGGCTGGCAAATGGCGGTGTTTTCCTTGGGCTAAACGGCACTGTTGTAAAATCGCACGGGTCCGCCGACGCGACCGGCGTATCCTCTGCCATAAAACTGGCCTTCACATTAGCGCAATCCGGCTTTCAGGATCGCATGGCAGAGCGTATATCTGCTGTATCCGACGCGCTGCAGGAACGGGTGCTCAAGGCAGCCGCAGACCCCGCCACAGCGCCCCTTGCGACACCGGACAGACCTTCAGACGGGACAGAGCAGGCATGAACGTAACCAGAGCGGTGATTCGAAGCACAGGTCATTATTTGCCCGCGCGTGTGGTTCCAAATGCGGAATTCGCCAAGACACTGGACACCAGCGACGACTGGATTGTGTCGCGTTCAGGGATTGAGCGGCGCCATTTCGCAGCCGAGGACGAGTTCACCTCTGATCTGGCGATAAAGGCCGCGCGCGTGGCGCTTGACAATGCCGGGCTGGACGCCGCCGATATTGACGCGATCATCGTCGCCACCTCCACGCCCGATTTCACCTTTCCAGCCGTGGCCACACAGGTTCAGGCGGGGCTGGGCATGCGCAAGGGCTTTGCCTTCGATATTCAGGCGGTCTGCGCGGGGTTTGTGTTTGCACTGGCCAATGCAACGGGTCTGATCCTGGCCGGTCAGGCGAAACGGGTGCTGGTCATCGGGGCGGAAACCTTCTCGCGGATCATGGACTGGACAGATCGCGGAACCTGCGTGTTGTTTGGTGATGGTGCGGGCGCGGTCATTCTGGAAGCGCAAACTGGCACGGGCGCGAACACGGATCGCGGGGTTCTGGCATCTGACCTGAACTCGGACGGGCAATACCGCGACCTTCTGTATGTTGACGGCGGCGTGTCGCGCACGGGCACATCTGGCGTGTTGCGCATGCAAGGGCGCGAAGTGTTCCGCCACGCGGTCGAAAAGCTGGCGGCAACAGCCAAGACAGCCTTGGACAGCGCTGGATTGCACGCCGCTGACGTTGACTGGGTTGTGCCCCATCAGGCCAATCTGCGCATTATCCGGGGCACAGCGCAAAAACTGGGCCTGTCGATGGACAAGGTGGTGGTTACCGTTCAGGACCATGGCAACACATCGGCGGCATCCATCCCGCTGGCCTTGTCCGTCGCCAATGCCGAAGGGCGCTTCAAACCCGGTGACCTGATTGTGACCGAAGCCATTGGCGGCGGCCTAAGCTGGGGCGCGGTCATTCTGCGGTGGTAAACTGCGCCCGGCGCGCGGTTTAATGCTTGCACGCAACCCCCTGATATTGACTCGGAAAACTCTTTCCCGCATCCTGCAGGTTGAAACGCGGGGAAAAGACATGTCAAACAAAACGCTTACAAGAATGGACCTGACCGAGGCAGTCTTTCGCGAAGTTGGTCTGTCACGAAATGAATCATCCGCTTTGGTGGATTCGGTGCTGCAGCATATCTCGGATGCGCTGGTGGGTGGCGAACAGGTCAAGATTTCGTCCTTTGGCACATTTTCCCTGCGCGACAAGAATGCACGACTGGGGCGCAACCCGAAAACCGGCGAAGAAGTGCCCATCTCGCCACGGCGGGTTCTGACCTTCCGCCCGTCCCATATCATGAAAGAACGCGTGATCGACGGAAACCGCAATTAAGGTAAGGTGTGCCCCATGCGCAAGGCCCCCGAGGCGTTTCGCACCATCAGCGAAACCGCAGAGGCACTGGATACGCCCGCCCATGTTCTGCGCTTTTGGGAAAGCAAGTTCACGCAGGTAAAGCCCGTCAAGCGTGCTGGTGGGCGGCGCTATTACCGGCGCGCTGATATTGACCTTCTGGCAGGTATCAAGGAACTGCTGCACGAACAGGGCATGACGATTCGCGGCGTGCAGAAACTGCTTCAGGAAAAGGGCGCGCGACATGTGGCGGCACTTGCGCCAGTGCGTGACGCCCTTCTGGACGATGACGCGCCCGCGCAATCGCGCGCTGAAACCCAGCCCGATACGCCCGCCCCGCCCACTGTCGCCACGGATACACCTGAAACTGCGGCACATCATGAAACGGCCGCGGATACACCCGCAAAACAGCCGCTAGCGCCGCTGGCCCCTGCTGCCCCGCCTGCGCAGCAGACACCGCGCGCTGCCAAATCGGACACGCCCAAACGCACGCATATACGGCTGGCCCATGATATTCGACGCCATGCCGGACCAGCAGTCCCGGACCGGGCGCGCGCCGCGCTGCTTCTGGCACGGCTGGACGCGCTATTTCAACGCATGGCTGCAGCCGCGCAACACGACCAGCACGACACATAATGTGCCGCACTTCATTTCAGTGATGAAAGCTGCGGATTTTCTGAATTCGCGCTTGCCCTCGCCGATGAATCGGGTAGAAAGCGCGCAGATGTCGGGCTATAGCGCAGTCTGGTAGCGCGTCCGTCTGGGGGACGGAAGGTCGCAGGTTCAAGTCCTGCTAGCCCGACCATTACTCACCGACATCTTGTTTTCTGGACGCACTGCGCCAATCGGCTGCAGGGTGGACAGGCGTAATAACCCGGACTAGAGCATGTCAGGTGCAGTCGCATTCACAAGACATGTTCTAACGTATTGATTGCGCATGTTCGAGAAGCTCAAAACCGGTTCCCACTTTTGAGCAACATGCTATAGAAGCACAAAACACTTTTCGGGGGCACGCATGACAAAACGCGGCGTTTTACCAGCGCAGGATCTGCACGCCATGATCGCATGTGGCGAAATTTCGTCACCAACACCAGTTGAAGACGCCCAGATTCAGCCCGCAAGCCTTGACCTGCGCTTGGGGGCGCGGGCATGGCGGGTGCGCGCCTCTTTTCTGGCGGGCAAGGGAAACCGCGTGTCCGACCGCCTGCAACTGTTTGAAATGCACCAGATGGACCTAAGCGGTGGCGCTGTTCTGGAAAAGGGCTGCGTCTATGTTGTGCCGCTGATGGAATCGCTTGCATTGCCAGGCGGCATTCAGGCTGTGGCCAATGCCAAAAGTTCCACAGGCAGGCTGGATTTGCTGACGCGCGTTATCACCGATGACGGCACCGAATTCGACCGCGTGCCCGAAGGGTATCATGGCCCCCTTTACGCTGAAATCTGCCCAAGGTCGTTTTCCGTGCTGGTGCGCCCCGGCATGCGCCTGAACCAGATCCGGTTTCGCGCGGGCCATGCTGTGCTGGATGATGACGAACTGACAGCGCTGCATGCCGCACAAACACTGGTGCCCGGCACCCCGGTCATTTCACAGGGCCTTGGCTTTTCGGTGGACCTGCGCCCGTCCAGCGGAACGCTGGTGGGCTACCGCGCCAAACCCCATACCGGCGTCATCGATCTGGACAGGATCGGGGCCTATGACGCGTGCGATTTCTGGGAAGAACTGCACAGCGAGTGCGGGCGCATCATTCTGGACCCTGGCGCATTCTATATTCTGGTCAGCCGCGAGGCAGTGCATATTCCGCCAGATTACGCTGCTGAAATGGCCCCGTTTCTTGCCATGGTGGGCGAATTCCGGGTGCATTATGCGGGCTTCTTCGACCCCGGTTTCGGCCATCACGCAGCTGGCGGCGCAGGGTCGCGCGGGGTGCTGGAAGTGCGCTGTCATGAAGCGCCTTTCGTGCTGGAACATGGCCAGATCGTGGGACGGCTGGTCTATGAGCATATGCGCACGCGGCCTACGCGGCTGTATGGGGCCGATATGGCGTCAAATTATCAGGGTCAGGGCCTGAAACTGGCCAAGCATTTCAAGACGGCACGCTGATGTTGCTGGACCCTGCCTTTGTGATAACGGCCTTTGTCACGCTGTTTGTGGTGATTGACCCCATTGGAACCGCGCCGCTGTTTCTGGCCCTGACGCAAGGCATGGATGCGGCGCGGCGGCGCGTCATCGCGCTGCGCGCCTGTCTGATTTCCGTGATCCTTCTGGCGTTATTTGGACTAGCGGGAGAGGATTTCTTGCGCGCCATCGGAATTTCGATGCCCGCCTTCCAGATTGCAGGTGGTATTTTGCTGTTTCTGACCGCGCTGGATATGCTGTTTGACCGCCGCGCCCGCCGCCGCGCCGACCACGCCGACGAAGGCGATGGCGAAACAGTTGATGATCCGTCGGTTTTCCCGCTGGCCATGCCCTTGATTGCAGGTCCCGGCGCGATGGCAACAATGGTGCTGCTGATCAATGATGCGGGCCGCGGCATCGAAGGGATTGCCCTGATCACAGGCGTGATGCTTGCTGTCATTGGTCTGGTTTTGCTGGCATTTCTGGCCGCTGGCCCCATTGAAAAGCTTTTGCGCCGCACGGGAACCATGGTCATGACGCGGTTGTTCGGGCTGCTTCTGGCCGCGTTGTCGGTTCAATTTGTCATGAACGGCGCAGCCGCTATCGGGCTATTGCCTGTGGTTCAGTCGGGTCTGTAGCGCCGTGCGTCTATGGAACAAGGCCAGACAGCGCCTGCGCGCCATCTGGCCTTGTTGATTTTGTCCACGCCAGCTTATTCTGCGGCGTTGGGCTTCATTTGTGGCAATTCGGGCTGCGTGTCAGTGTCCTTTTGGGCATCTGGCTTGCGCGGCTTGCGTGTGTTGCGGCGTGGTTTTGGCGCGTCTTCGGCGCTGGCAGGGGCCGCCGCTTCCGGCGCTGGGGCCGGTTTCGGGGTGCGCTTGCGACGCACCGGCTTCTTTGGCGCATCGTTTTCGGCATTTTGTGGGGCAGCGTCTGCAGTATGTGACACAGGCGGTTCAGCCGGGGCCGGGCGGGTGTCGGGTTTCACTGGCGCTGCGATATGCTTTGCTTCGGGCGTTTCAACAAGCGTGCTGTCATCGACATCACCTTGATCCTGCACGGAAAAGGAATCTGACCGTGGCGAAACTGCTGCGGCTGTGCCAGAATCAGCTTGCGCCGAATGCCCGTGTTGCTGTTGCGTAGTCTCGCCCTGCTCGGCGCGGTCATCACCAGAGCGGCGCTGATGGCGGTTGCGATCATCATTTTGGTGACGGTTGCGGTCTTCTTGCTGCTGGCGGCGCGCTTCGGCTTCGGCCTGCATTTCGCGTTGCGCCTGTGCCAACATGCGGGTGTAATGTTCCGCATGTTGTTGAAAATTCTCTGCGGCGACGCGGTCGTTGGACAATTGCGCATCGCGTGCAAGAACCTGATATTTCTCAATTATCTGTTGTGGCGTGCCACGCACTTTGCCTTCCGGTCCGGAACTGTCAAAGACACGGTTGACAATGTTGCCCAATGATTTAGGGCGGTTCGACTTCGAACGCGAGCGTTGTTTGGTTGATCTCATACTGTAAAAATTCCGGCCCTATGTGGCGTGGCGTGCAAACCAGTTGCGGAGCAATTCGGCAAGCGAGTTATCCGGTAGGCTGCAAGGGAAACCAAGCGAAGCGCCTTAAAAGCGCCGCGTCCTGTAGGGTTTGTGTGCCATGGCTGTGGATACAAGACAAGGGTTTTATAGCGTAAATACGCAGAATTTGCGGGGTATTGCCGAAAACACACATAAAACCCGGCACAACTGCACCGCAACAGCGCTGCGGGGTGCTATGGGGTGTGTTGTCCGGCAATAACGCGGTCATGCCCGGACATGTCCTGCACCAGTGAAATGGACGCAAACCCCGCTGCGGCGAACAGGGCCTGCACGGCCTGCCCTTGCGCGGCACCGATTTCAACCACCAGCCAGCCACCGGGCCGCAAATAGTCCCGCGCCCGCGCACAGATCACGCGGTAGGCCCCCAGCCCGGTGCCGTCATCCCCATCGGGAACCAGCGCCATGCGCGGTTCCCAATCGCGCAGTTCCGCTGATAACGCGCCCAGTTCCCTGACACTGATATAGGGCGGGTTTGACACGATAAGGTCGAACTGCCCCGACACATCCGCAAACCAGTCGCAGCACTGCCATTGAACCCTGTCCTGAACCCCAAGCGCGCGCGCGTTCTGCCCCGCCACGCGCAACGCCGCCGCCGACAGGTCCACGCCAACGCCCCGCGCGTGTTGGCGTTCGGCCAGCAATGTCAGCACAATCGCGCCCGACCCGGTGCCAAGGTCCAGCACAGTGTCAAACTGGCGGTCCAGCGCGGTCTGTATCAGTGTTTCGGTTTCGGGGCGCGGGTCCAGCACATCGGGCGTGACACAAAACCGCCGGCCCCAGAAATCGCGCGCGCCCAATATCTGGGCGACGGGCTGGTGGCGCAGGCGCGCGGTGATCATGCCTGCAAACCGCTGCGCCTGCGCGTCTGTCACGGGGTCAGGCAGTGCAAGGATCAGGCGTGCGGCGTCAATATTCAGGGCATGCGCCAGCAACCAGCGCGCATCGCGCGGCGCGCCGTCAATGCCGGCTGCGCGCAATTGCGCCACGCCAGCCGCCAGCAGCTGCGCCGCCGTGGTCATGCTTCCATCTCGGCCAGACGGGCGGCCTGATCGGCGGTGACCAGCGCGTCGATAATGTCATCCAGATCGCCTTGCATGATCTGGTCCAGCTTATACAGCGTCAGATTGATGCGGTGGTCAGTCATACGCCCTTGCGGGAAATTATAGGTTCGGATGCGTTCGGACCTGTCGCCTGACCCCACCTGCGCCTTGCGCGCGCTGGCGCGGTCATCGGCGGCGCGCTGGCGTTCCATGTCGAACAGTTTTGCACGCAACACCTGCATGGCAATCGCGCGGTTCTGATGCTGGGATTTTTCGGAACTGGTCACCACAATGCCGGTGGGAATATGGGTCAGGCGCACGGCGGAATCGGTTGTGTTGACATGCTGCCCCCCTGCGCCCGACGCGCGCATTGTATCAATGCGAATGTCCTGGGCGGGAATGTCGATATCGACTTCCTCGGCCTCGGGCAGGACAGCGACAGTTGCCGCAGATGTGTGAATGCGCCCGCCGGATTCGGTGACGGGCACCCGCTGCACGCGGTGCACACCGGATTCGAACTTCATGCGCGCAAACACCCCCTCGCCTGCGATGCGCATGACCGCGTCGCGCAAACCGCCCAGTTCGGTTTCATTATAGCTGACCATCTGCACCTGCCAGCCGCGGGTTTCGGCATAGCGTTGATACATGCGCAACAGGTCCGCGGCAAACAGGCTGGCTTCCTCGCCGCCGGTGCCGGGGCGCAGTTCAACCAGCGCCGGGCGCGCATCGGCGGAATCCTTGGGCAGCAGCGCCAGCCTAAGCGCCTGTTCCAGATCGGGCAGCGTGGTTTCCAGCCGTTGCAGTTCTTCTTGCGCGAGGGTGCGCATTTCTGGGTCATCTTGCAAGGCCAGCGCTTCAACGCGGTCAGCGACCGCCTGCTGATAGGCCGCGATCTGGTCCACCACGGGCTTCAGTTCGGCATATTCGCGCGACAGCGCTGCCATGTCCTGCGCGGCCACACCTTCCATAAGGCGGGCTTCCAAAAAGCCGAAGCGGCGGGTGATCTGGTCAAGCGTATCGGATTGAAACATGTGCAAGCATGTGGCGCGGCGAATGGAAATGGTCAAGCCCCTGCCGCAGTCGTGAAGGTATCATATGCAGCAGTTGCACTGGACCTGATGCGCCAGTCCCTGTAAACTCGCGCAATCAAAAATCCGAGGGTTTTTTCCATATGGGCGATTTCGCCAATCACCTTGACACCGCGTTCTGGGTTAGTGTTGGGGCAATTTTCGTGCTTCTGGTCATTTCCGGGCTGTTTTCGGGGTCTGAAACCGCGCTTACCGCGTCAAGCCGTGGCAAGTTGAAGGCACAGGCCGACAAAGGGTCGGGCGCGGCAAAACGCGCGCTGGAACTGACCAAGGACAGCGAGCGCCTGATCGGGGCAGTTTTGCTGGGCAACAATCTGGTCAATATTCTGGCCGCATCGCTGGCGACGGCATTGTTTACGCGGCTGTTTGGCGATGGGGGCGTGGCGCTGGCCACATTGGTCATGACACTTCTGGTTCTGATCTTTGCAGAAGTGCTGCCAAAAACCTATGCGATTTCAAACCCAGAAACCGCCGCAACACGCATTGCGCCGGTTCTGACATGGGTGGTGGCCATCTTTTCGCCCGTGGTGGCAGTGGTGCGGTTTGTCGTGCGCCGGGTTCTGGCGCTGTTCGGGGTCACCATTGACCCTGACAGCAATATCCTGTCGGTGCATGAAGAAATCGCGGGAACGCTGGCTTTGGGCCATTCAAGCGGGTCGGTTGAGAAGGAACACCGCGACAGGTTGCTGGGCGCACTGGATCTGTCGGAACGCACAGTTGAAGAAATCATGCGCCACCGCAGCCAGATTGAAACTGTGAATGCCGATGCCCGCGTGGAAGACCTGATTGCGACTTCCGTAAATTCGGCCCATTCGCGCCTGCCGGTCTACCGTGATGATCCCGAAAACATTGTGGGTATTCTGTATGCCCGCGATCTGGTGCGCGACATGCACCGTCAGGTCTCTGATGCGGGCGGGGATTATGGCGCGATTGCGCGACTGGACATTTCGGGCCTGATCCGCCCGCCCTATTTTGTGCCCGAAACCACGCCGCTGGACGAGCAGATGCAGGAATTCTTGCGTCTGCGCAAGCATTTCGCGCTGGTGGTTGATGAATATGGCGCCTTGCGCGGATTGATCACGCTTGAAGACATCCTTGAAGAAATCGTGGGCGAGATCGAGGATGAATATGACGTCGCCCACGCCCCCGAGATTGAACACGGCCCCAGTGGCGAAGTTCTGGTGGATGGCGCAATGACCATACGCGACCTGAACCGCGCCACGGACTGGACGCTGCCCGATGATGAAGCCGTGACCATCGCGGGCCTTGTCATCCACGAATCGCAAACCATCCCGGAAGCGGGGCAAACCTTCTTCTTCCATGGCTGCCGGATCAAGATTCTGGAACGCGAAGGCAACCGCATCACGCGCCTTAGCCTGCTGAACACAGCCGAGGAAATGACCGCAGACACCTGATATGCGCCGCAGCACCGCCCGCCATGGGGGCGGCGGGCGGGCGGGTGCAAGGTCAGGCGGCCTTGCCGCTGGTCAGCGACAAGAACACATCTTCCAGATCGGGTTCTTCGCTGGTCACATCCGTGACCACACCGCCCGATTGCGCGATCGCCGCCAGCAACTGCCCCGCACTAACCTGCGAGCGGCGATAGGTCAGCGCGATCTGCCCGTCGCGGCGGGTTTCCTGCGTGACATTGACGGGCAAGGTCAATTCGGGCAGCGGGTTTTCCAGCCGCAACACAAGCGTCTTGGCATCCAGCCGCCCCAGCAATGTCGATGTGCGGTCACGCACCACAACCTCGCCATGGTTGATAATGGCGATTTCATCGCACATCGCTTCGGCTTCTTCCAGATAATGGGTGGTCAGAATGATCGTCATGCCCTGATCGTTCAGCTTGCGCACATTGGTCCACAGCATCTGGCGCAATTCGATATCCACCCCTGCGGTGGGTTCGTCCAGCACCAGAACCTGTGGGCCATGCACCAGCGCCTTGCCCAACAGCAGACGCCGCCGCATGCCCCCTGACAGCGTGCGCGCATAGGCTTCAGCCTTGTCTGTCAACCCGATCAGTTCCAGTATCTCATCTGTGCGCCGCGCGGATTTGGGCACACCATACAGCCCTGCCTGCACCTCCAATGCGCCGCGCGGGGTGAAAAACGGGTCAATGTTCAGTTCCTGCGGCATGACCCCGATGGCCGCGCGCGACTGGCGCGGGTTCACATCCTGATCGAAGCCCCAGATCTGCACCTGCCCGGCCGTTTTGTTAACCAGACCCGCCAATATATTGATCATGGTGGATTTTCCGGCCCCGTTTGGCCCCAGCAACCCGAAAATACTGCCCGACGGAATGGCCAGATCGACCCCTTTCAACGCTTCTTTTCCATCGGCATAGGTCTTGCGCAGTTTCGTCACTTCAATCGCGTTCTTCGTCATAGGGGCTGCCCATCCTCATAGCATGTTTGCCCGGAACATAAGCACATCTGCGAAAATTGAAAGGCGGCAGCCTTTCTTGACCCACCCTGCCCCCATCACTAGGCTGACCCCGAATACCAAAGCCGGAAGGAAACATCATGCAAGATTTGCTGACATCATTTCACGGGCGCATCGGGCGGGGCAGATGGTGGCTGGGGGCCTTGATCCTGATTGCCTTCAGTATTGTCTATGCCATCCTCGTGGGATTTTTGTTTGGGGACAGTGTGATCACCGGCATTCTTACCTTGGTGCTGTCCTTCGCGCTGGTATATCCGGCGGCAGCGCTGGCCACCAAGCGGCTGGCGGACCGCAACACGCCGGCCATGCCCCGGCTGGTGCTGTTCTTTGGGCCGGGCATTTTGTTTACCTTGATCGACACGTTTCGCATCGGCTATCGCCCCTTGCCGGAAATGGGGGGAATGGGCCAGACAGGTGCCATGATGCCGGGCACATTCGGTATGACGCTTGGGTTTCTTTCGCTTGTCGCAAGCCTTTGGGCGCTGGTAGAACTGGGCATTCTTAAGGGGGATGCGGAAGAAAACAGCTTCGGTCCCCCGCCTGCGTGACCCGCACAGACCGAACGCCCCTTGCCTGCACCACAGGATCAAGTATGTTTGCGCACAGGTAGCAAGAAGGTCACCAAGATGAAGTCCACCCTGTCCCATGATGCCCCGGAAACCGAAATCGTCAACGCCATGCGCGTGTGCTGCGATGGGGGCGAAGGTGCGCTGGGGCACCCGCGCGTGTGGCTGTCTGTGGCGCAAGACACCGGCCTTGTGGAATGCCCCTATTGCGACAAACGCTTCATCCACCGCGATTTCGCGGAAAACCAGACGTCCTGATCCCGCAGACAAGACCACGAAACGGAGGGCCAGCCATGAGCGACAGCGAAACGGGCTTCGGCAAAGGCTGCCATCTGCACCTGATCGACGGGTCGGCCTATATTTTCCGCGCCTATCATGCGCTGCCGCCCCTGACGCGCAAATCCGACGGGTTGCCCGTCGGGGCCGTGGCGGGGTTTTGCAACATGCTGTGGCGCTATCTGGGCGAGAATGGCAACAGTTCCGACGCGCCCACCCACGCGGCGGTGATCTTCGACCATTCCTCCAAAACCTTCCGCAATGACATTTATGACCTGTACAAGGCCAACCGCCCGGAACTGCCCGAAGATTTGCGCCCGCAATTCCCGCTGACCCGCGACGCCACGCGCGCCTTCAACCTGTCCTGCATCGAGGTGCAGGATTATGAAGCCGATGACATCATCGCCACACTGGCCCGTCAGGCGCGCGAAGCAGGCGGGCGCGTGACGATCATTTCATCTGACAAGGACCTGATGCAACTGGTCGGCAACGGTGTCGAAATGCTGGATGCGATGAAAAACAAACGCATCGGCACCGACGAAGTCATCGAAAAATTCGGCGTCGCCCCCGACCGCGTGGTGGATGTGCAGGCCCTGGCCGGGGATTCGGTGGACAATATTCCCGGCGCACCCGGCATCGGGGTGAAAACCGCCGCGCTGTTGATAAATGAATATGGTGATCTCGACACCCTGCTGGCCCGCGCGGGCGACATCAAGCAACCCAAACGCCGCCAGACCCTGATCGACCATGCCGACCAGATCCGCATGTCACGCAAACTGGTCACGCTTGATGAAAACACCCCGCTGGATTTCTCGCTAAGTGATCTGGAAGTGCGCGACCCCGACCCGGCCACGCTGGTGGATTTCCTGAACCAGATGGAATTTCGCACGCTGACGCGCCGTGTGGCCGATAAATTCGGCACCGAACCGCCCGCCCTGCCCGAACCTGCCTCCGAAACTGCTGCGCCACAGGCCGACACACCTGACCTTAGCGCTGCACGATATGACTGCATCCGCGACATTGACACACTGGGCACATGGATCGACCGCATCCGCGAACGCGGCTATGTCGCGGTGGACACAGAAACCACATCACTGGACGAAATGCGCGCGCAACTGGTGGGCATTTCGCTATGCGTGGATGCAGGGCACGCGGCCTATATCCCGCTGGCGCATCGTGCGGGCGGCGATGACCTGTTTGGCGCCAGCGCGCTTCTGGACGGCCAGATCCCGCTAGCGCAAGCGCTGGATGCCCTTAAACCCGTGCTGGAAGATCCTGCCATCCTGAAAATCGGGCAGAATATGAAATATGACGCCAAGATATTTGCCAATCTTGGTATAGACGTGGCCCCGATTGATGACACGATGCTGTTGTCCTATGCGCTGCATGGCGGGCTGCACGGGCATGGCATGGATACCTTGTCGGACCGCTACCTGAACCACCAGCCCATTCCCATCAAATCGCTTCTGGGCGCGGGCAAATCGGCTGTCACATTCGATATGGTGGGCATTGACGACGCCACCCGCTACGCGGCTGAGGATGCTGATATTACCCTGCGCCTGTGGCAGATGTTCAAACCGCGCCTGCATGCTGCACAGGTGACGCGCGTCTATGAAACCCTTGACCGCCCGCTGGTGCCGGTTCTGGCGCGGATGGAACGCCACGGGATCAAGGTGGACCGCGATGTGCTGTCGCGCATGTCCAACGCATTCGCCCAGAAAATGGCCGCGCTCGAATCGGAAATCCACGACCTTGCAGGCGAAACCTTCAATGTCGGCTCGCCCAAACAACTGGGCGAAATCCTGTTTGACAAAATGTCCCTGCAAGGCGGCAAGAAAGGCAAGACCGGGGCCTATGCCACCGGCGCCGATGTGCTGGAAGATCTGGCAGCAGAAGGGCATGACCTGCCCGCGCGTGTGCTGGACTGGCGGCAATTGGCGAAACTGAAATCCACCTATACCGACGCGCTCCAAGACCACATCCACCCCGAAACCGGCCGCGTGCACACCTCCTATGTCATCACAGGGGCGGTGACGGGGCGGCTGTCATCGACCGACCCGAACCTGCAAAACATCCCCATCCGCTCCGAAGACGGGCGGCGCATCCGCACTGCTTTCGTGGCGGATCAGGGCAATAAACTGGTCGCGCTGGATTACAGCCAGATCGAATTGCGCATCCTTGCCCATATCGCTGGCATCGACAGCCTGAAAGCCGCCTTCCGCGACGGCCATGACATCCACGCCATGACAGCCTCGGAAATGTTCGGC
Organism: Roseinatronobacter sp. NSM; assembly: GCF_052379845.1. Taxonomy (NCBI): domain Bacteria; kingdom Pseudomonadati; phylum Pseudomonadota; class Alphaproteobacteria; order Rhodobacterales; family Paracoccaceae; genus Roseinatronobacter; species Roseinatronobacter sp. NSM. The sequence goes on from NZ_JBQTCF010000004.1 coordinate 55,517, forward strand.
GTGCCGCTGGACCAGATGACCCCCGATGTGCGCCGTCAGGCCAAGGCCATCAATTTCGGCGTAATCTACGGCATTTCCGGCTTCGGTCTGGCGCGCAATCTGCGCATTCCGCGCGCACAGGCACAGGCGTTTATCGACACCTATTTCGAACGCTTCCCCGGCATCCGCGCCTATATGGATGATACTGTCGAATTCGCCAAAAAACACGGCCGCGTGGAAACCCTGTTCGGGCGGCGTATCCATACACCGGAAATCAATACCAAAGGGCCGGGCGCAGGCTTTGCCAAACGCGCGGCCATCAATGCGCCCATTCAGGGCACTGCCGCCGACATCATCCGCCGCGCCATGATCCACCTGCCCGCAGCGCTGGCCCAGTTGCCTGCAAAAATGCTGCTGCAAGTGCATGACGAACTGGTGTTCGAAGTGCCCGAAAATGCCGTCGATGACACCATCGCCTGCGTTCGCACTGTCATGGAAGCGGCCGCAGAACCCATCGTCAAACTCGACATTCCCCTTGTGGTGGATGCAGGTGTCGGGGACAACTGGGCACAAGCACATTAGAGCATGCAGCATTCATTCGCATTCATGCTATATACTCTAACGAATTGATTTCGCAGCTTCGAGAAGCGCAAAACCGGTTCCCACTTTTGCGCAACCTGCTCTAATTACCGCCACACATCGCATAGCCGGCTCCCGTTGCTTTCATTCTGGCAAAAATATCCACCGGGGTTTCACAAGGGGGGCGTGCCCCCCTTGTGGCAGGGGGTTTGGGGGGCAGCCGCCCCCCAAGGCCGCCCCTGAAAACACGCTACGCCACGTTTTCCATTTCCGCGATGATGCCGTTGACCACATCGGCCAGCAATCCCTCATCCTCGCATTCGGCCATGACGCGCACCAACGGCTCGGTGCCGGATTTGCGGATCAGCAGCCGCCCGCAGCCCTGCAGCCGGGCTTTGCCTGCATCTATTGCGGCCTTCACCTGCTCGGAGGACAGAATATCCACCCCCGGCGCCGTGCGCAGGTTGCGCAGCATCTGGGGCACCGGGTCAAAACTGCGCGCCAGCAGCGATGCGGGTTTTTGGGTTTCCATCATCGCGGCCAGAAAATGCAGCGCAGCAATCAACCCGTCGCCTGTGGTGGCATAATCGGTCATCACAATATGTCCGGACTGCTCGCCGCCCAGATTCCAGCCGCCCGCGCGCATGCGTTCCACCACATGCCGGTCGCCCACCGCCGTGCGTTCCAGCCGCAACCCGTGGCCCTGCAAGAACCGCTCCAACCCCAGATTTGACATGACCGTTGCCACCAGAACGCCGCCCTGCAGCCGGTCCACCTGCGCCCAGCGATGGGCGAATAGCGCCATGATCTGGTCACCATCGGCGATTTGACCACGTTCATCAATGATGATCACGCGGTCCGCATCGCCATCCAGTGTAATGCCCAGATCGGCCCCTGTTTCCAGCACTTTGGCCGCGCAATGGCGCGGATGGGTCGACCCGCAGTCAAGGTTGATATTGGTGCCGTTGGGGTCCACCCCCACCTTGATGACATCTGCCCCCAATTCCCACAGCACCTGCGGGGCAACCTTGTAGGCCGCGCCATGGGCACAATCCAGCACCACTTTCATTCCCGCCAGCTGTGTGCCGCGCGGCAAGGTGGTCTTGGCATATTCGACATAGCGCCCGCCAGCATCTTCAATACGCTTCGCCCGCCCGATATTTGCGGGCTGCGCGGGTGTGATCGGCCCGCTCACAATGCGTTCGATTTCAGCCTCATCCGCATCCGACAGCTTGAAGCCGTCAGGGCCAAAGAACTTGATACCATTGTCCTGATGGGGGTTGTGGCTGGCAGAAATCATGATCCCCAGATCCGCGCGCATGGAGCGCGTCAAAAACCCCACTGCGGGCGTGGGCACGGGGCCAAGCAACAGCACATTCATTCCCGTCGAGGTCAGCCCCGCCGTCAGCGCCGTTTCGATCATATAGCCCGACAGGCGCGTGTCCTTGCCGATGACAACCCGGTGCCCGTTTGACCCGTCCCGCCGGAAATGGCGCCCTGCGGCAGCACCCAGTTTCAGGGCCATTTCCGCCGTCATGGGATGGCTGTTTGCCGTGCCGCGCACGCCATCCGTGCCAAACAATTTATCACTCATACCTGTTCCTTGCCATCCGTCATGTTCAATGCCTGCCACAGGGACAGGGCCTGGCGTGTCTGTTCAACATCATGCACGCGCAGAATTTGCGCGCCCGCGCTGGCCCCGGCCAGCGCCACGGCAAGCGACCCGGCCACGCGGTCAATCGCATCATGAACCCCGCTGATCTGCCCGATAAACCGCTTGCGCGATGCCCCAAGCAGAATAGCACAGCCTGTCATATGCAGCAGCGCCAGATCCCGCACCAAAGCAAGATTATGCTCAGTCGTTTTGCCAAACCCGATTCCGGGGTCAATGATGATGCGCTTGCGCGCGATGCCCGCATCCATTGCGCGCGCGATGGCCTGCACCAGCCAATCATGCACATCCATGCGCACATCATCATATTTCGGGTCATTTTGCATGGTCTGCGGGGTGCCTTGCGCATGCATCAGACAGATGGGAACCTGCGCCTGTGCCACCACCTGCGCCAGATCACGGTCCCATGTCAGGGCTGACACATCATTCACAAAACTCGCGCCCGCTTCCAGCGCGGCGCTGGCCACTGCCGCTTTGCGCGTATCAATCGAGATGGGTTGCGTCACGCCATCTTCGCGCAAGGCGCGGATCAGCGGTGCCGTGCGCGCGATTTCGTCCGCCACCGGAACGTCCTGGGCGCCCGGTCGGGTAGATTCGCCGCCGATATCCAGAATATCGGCGCCTTGCGCGATCAGGTTGCGCGCCTGTTCCAACGCGGTGCCGATGGTGCTGAAACGGCCCCCATCGGAAAAACTGTCAGGCGTTACATTCACAATGCCCATGATCCGCGGCCTGTCCAGCGCCAGACCGCATACAGGCGCGGGCGGCAGTGTCAGCGCATGATCTGCCACAGGGTCAAAGGCGCGGGGGATGCGTGATGCGCTGGCGCGCGTCAACACATCAATTCCCGCAATATGCAGGGCCTGTTGCCCGCGCAAGGCAGGCATGGAAGGGGCTGACTGCGCTGCAGGGCGCAGAACCGGGAAAATATAGCTTTTCATCCCGGCTATTTGCCCGTTTCAGTCCCTTAACACAAGATGGTGTGCACCATGTCAGGCGGGCAAGCGCGCTTGCGCGACATGGCTGCCGGGGGGGATGGCAAGCCCTTCGGGCACAAGCAGGCGGTCGGCGGCGACATGTTCGGCCAGCCAAAGCGCCAGCGCCACACCGTCACGCGGGCTGCAATCGGGGCTGTCGGTCGAATCAAGGATCAGTTTGGAGGGGGCCCAGACAATCATCTGGCCCTGTTTCATGGCCCAGTCAATTTCCGTGCGACTGGCCACAACCACACAGCGCCGGTCCAGCGCCGCCAACCGCCATGCGTTCTGTTCCAGCGCCAGAAGGTCAATCCGGCGCTGCACGGCACGCGGTGCCACAGATGGCGGGGTTTGCGGCGGCATACCCACACACAGGATCACGGGCACGCCGCCCGCCTGCAACCCGTCCAGACGCGCGCCCAGATCAGGCGCGGCAATCATGTCATTGTCGAGATACACCACCAACGGATGCACTGATTCTTCCTGCCCTGCCGCATCCAGCGCGCGCAGGGGCTGGGATGCGCGGTTGCGCACGATTTCCACCCCCAACGCGCCCGGCCCGCGGTCCAGCTTTTCGACACGGACAAAGGCGCGCATGGCCTGCGGTTCCAGCAAAATGCGGTCTGCAATGCGTTCAGCCAGGGTTTCCAGCAGGTTCATCCGTTCCGCAGCCAGTTCGGCGGCAATGGCCTCGGTGATCCGGTCATAGGACAGGATGCGATCCACGTCATCTTCCAGCGGTTCGGGGTTGGGGCGCAGTTCGACCACAATATTGAAGCGCACGCGCTGACGCAGGCCGCGTTCTGCCTGAAACGCGCCGATTTCCACCTCGACAATGTGATCGCGCAGGCTGATGCGGTCGCGCGGGTCAGCGGGGGCTGACGCTTCTGCGCGCGCTTCGGGATGGGCGAACGCCAGTCTTATGTCAGAACTCATGGGGGTATCCTTCCTCACCTGTGCCTGTCATACCGACTATGACGCAGGGTTCAACGCGTATTCGCGCCATCAGGCCGCGCATATGCGACAAGGTCCCTGCCCGTTTGCCGGATCAGCCCCGATAGAAAAGATGCGCACCAATTTGTGTCGTTTGCGTGAAACGGGCCGACCATGTCGGATTGACCGCCGTGGTATGGAAATACTGCGCGCCCCCGGTCAGCCCCCGATGCGCCCCGTTCGCCATGACATAAGCGATGCGGTTTGCAATATCGGCCGCGCGGCGGTTGGGCATGGTGTCGGGCTGGGCATCACAGGCAAAGCTGAACTGGCACCCGCCAATGCGCCCGGACTGAACGCCCTGATAGACAACGGCGCAAATGCTGCCGGGAAAATGGCTCGACTGCACGCGGTTCAAAACAACCTCGGCCACGGCGAACTGGCCTTTGAGCGATTCCCCGCGCGCTTCATGATAGATTGCGGTTGCAAGGCATTGCATCTGCTCATCCAGCGCGCCAATCTGCTGCCTGCGCAACCAGGACACCGAATATTGCACCACCCGGCGTTCAAGGGCCGCAGGGCGGGCAACCGGGCGCAAGGACGCCAAGGGCGCAAAAGGACTGGCCAGCGCCACAGGTGCCGCAACCGCGCCACTTGTCGACATATGTATGTCAAATTCCGTATCAGCCGCAGCGGCCACTTCGTCCATCCCTGCAATCGCAGGGGCAGTGGGGGTGTCTTCGTCAAAGGCGGGGACGCTGCGCATCTGGCCAATCATCGATGTCAGCGCCGCAAGGTCCACATCGCGCCCGGATTGCGGGGTCTGCGCAAGACCAAAACTGTCAATCGTCTGCCCCACAGGCGCCATATTGGCCAGTTGATAGGTGCCTGCCCCCAACACCACATTATTGCGAATGGCAGGATTGCTGCCTTGCAACGCGGCCATAACAAGCTTTGCGCGCATGTCATTGGTCAATGTGCCATCTTCAACACGCGACCCCATGCTGGGCAGCGCCACAAGAAGGGACATTCCCCATATCATGCACACTGCAGCCACCCGCCTGCCATGTTCGGGAAGCCGCCCTGCGCACGCCATGCCAGCCATGCCCGGTTCGCAGTCCCGCGCTTTTGTCGATTGGAAACCTGTAACCATATAAAAAACCGCGCCGGTCCTTGGCGCGCCACACCTGTCTGAAGCAATATTACGTTTTCGTGATCGGATATATTCCAATAGTTGTTAAAAATCTACCCACGGTGCCAGCCCCGTGGCGCAGGGTGGCAGAAACTGGCTTAGCAGGTCGGAAAAGCCCATATTTTTATGGTCAGGCCAAGTCTTCTTCGATAACAAGTTGCGCGGCGGCCAGACGGGCAACCGGCACCCTGAAGGGGGAACAGGACACATAGTCAAACCCAAGATCGCGGCAAAAACGAATCGATTCCGGGTTTCCCCCATGTTCCCCGCAAATCGATAGCGTCAAGTCACTGCGTGCCGCGCGCCCCCGTTCCGCCCCAAGACGCAGCAATTCGCCCACACCGTCCAGGTCCAGCGTATGAAACGGGTCTTCGGGGAAAACGCCCTGATGCACATAATCCGACATGAAACGCCCCGCATCATCGCGCGACAGGCCATAGGTCATTTGCGTCAGGTCATTGGTCCCGAAGGACAGAAAACCGGCATGCAGCGCAATGTCACCGGCGCGCAGCGCGGCGCGCGGGGTTTCCACCATCACCCCCAGCTTATAGTCAAACGTGCCCCCCGACCGCGACCGGACCGCAGCGGCAGCGGCATCAATGCGGGTTTTCACCAACTCCACCTCGCGCATGGCGGACACCAGCGGAATCATGATTTCCGGCACAATATGGGCATTGCGGCGGCTTATCTCGATCGTGGCCTCGAATATGGCGCGCACCTGCATCTCGTAAATCTCGGGGATGGTTATCCCCAGACGCACGCCGCGCATGCCCAACATGGGGTTGAACTCCGACAGCGCCTCGGCGCGGCGGGTGATTTCGGACAGCGGTTTGCCAAGCGCATCGGCCAGAAACCGCAACCCTTCCTTGGAATGCGGCAGGAATTCATGCAAGGGCGGGTCAAACAGCCGGATGCACACGGGCTGACCCTGCATGATTTCGAACAGGTCAATAAAATCCGCGCGTTGCATGGGCAACAACCGTTCCAACGCGTCTGATCGGTCCTCGGGCGTGTCCGCAAAGATCATCTCGCGCATCAATGTCAGGCGGTCATCCTCGAAGAACATGTGCTCGGTGCGGCACAGCCCGATTCCCTGCGCCATGAAATCGCGCGCGATCCGCGCATCGGCAGGCGTGTCGGCATTGGCGCGAATACCAATATCGCGCCGTGCATCAGCCCATGACAAAAGCGTCTGGAACCTGTCATCCAGCGCGGGTTCCAGCAGCGGAACCTCGCCCAGATAAATCTGGCCGCTGGTTCCGTCTACTGTCAGAATATCCCCTTCGGTCAGGGTGCGCCCGCCTGCCGTCAGCGTCTTGCGCCGCGCGTCAATCTGGATACGCGACACCCCCACCACACAAGGCACCCCCAGCCCCCGTCCGATAACAGCGGCATGGCTGGTCATGCCGCCGCGCTCTGTCAAGACAGCACTGGCCGCATGCATGCCGCGAATATCTTCGGGCGTGGTTTCGCGCCGCACCAGAATACACGCCTCGTCGCGCGCGGCGCTGGCCTGTGCAGCCCCCGAACTGAACACCACCCGCCCGATGGCTGCACCGGGGCTGGCCGCGATACCGCGCGCAAATACGTCGGGGCGGCTGCGCGCGTCGACCTGACGGTGCAACAATTCACTTAGCGCCTTGGGGGCAATGCGCATCAGCGCCTCATCGCGCGGAATGATCCCGTCATTGGCCAGATCGACCACGACCCGCACTGCCGCCCGCGAGGACCGCTGCACAGTGATCGCATCCAGCACCCACAGCTTGCCATCATCCAGCGTGAACTCGATCTCCATTTCCTCGCGCAGGCGCTTGCGGGCGTTGCGGCCATGCTCCAGCAATTGCGCAAAAGCCTCTGGGCAGTATTCTTCCAGCGAGGGGCCCCGCGCGTCGCGCGTCAGATACAGCACATTCGCCCCGTTTCGCAGCGCATCCGCGCCATGCTGCCCGTCAGACCTGAACCGCCCCTTCACCTGTGGCAAGCCAGTATCAGTGTCAATGAACCGGATCAGCCCCGCCCCGCTTTTGCCCACACCGACCCCGCCCGCCATGGCTTGCACCACCAGCCCCAGCCCAGCATCGACAGACGCCCCCTTGGCCTGCCGCAGCAGCCGCGCGGATGTGCCTTCCCATGCCCGCGCCATGGAGCGCAGCACATCGGCCAGTTGTTGGGCGGGCGATTGGGGGAAAGGTTCCTCCATCTCGGATTCATAGTCGCGCAGGGCCGCATGCAGCGCGGGCAAGGACGGTTCCCCCGCATCGAACATGTCAGGGTCCAGATGCGCCACATGCGCCGCATAGGATTGCACGAAGCGCAGATAAATCGCCGTCGCCACAGCCTCGCCATGCGACGCGCTGATATGGGCGTGCATCTCGTCATTCATGCCGATATTCAAAATAGCGGCTGGCCCCCCCCATTCCGGGTGCTCCGAGGACGGGCGCACGGACAAAAGCTGCCCCTTGGGGAAATGCCCCAGCAGATGGCGCAGGTTCATCTGCGCACCCGTCGCAATTTCGCGCACCACCGCAAAGGACAGCGCCACAGTTTGCGGCACTGGCATGTCCAGCCGCACCAGCCGTTGCAGGCATTTTGCACGCCAGCCATGGGTCTGGCGCTTGATGGGCGCCGACCCGGTAATTTGCGCGTAATCGGTCAGGGTCAGGTATTTGGGCATAGTCCACCTTCTGGCTGCGCTGCAGCATAGGCCAATGCTGCGCAGACTCAAGGTTTTGTTATCGCCTGTGCGTTTTGGCGCAGCCGTGACGGATGGCAATGCCGCGCCGCGCAGTTTTGGCCTGAAGCAGACGTTGAAGGCATTCCGCAGTGCGGAGCAAAGGCCGCAGGCCGCCGCACTATCGGCGGGCCGTCCCGCGGCCTGCCGATACCTCTCGTGGCGTGCCAGGCGCTTGATGTCAGGAATATGCCGCCGGGATAAACCGCATTCCTATACCGCCGGATCGGCAGACCCCGGCCCGCCGATAGCGCGGGCTTCATCCAAGTGCAAACGTCCCCTTCAGGCCAAAACCACCAGCCTTTTGCGCGCTACCCCTCAACCCGCGTCAGGTCGGCCACTTGCAGGCAGGTGGCGCGAATGCGGTGCAGCAGGTTCAGGCGGTTGCGGCGCAAGATCTGGTTATCAGCATTGATCTGCACTGCCTCAAAAAACGCATCAATCGGCGCGCGCAGGGCGGCCATGGCCTGCATGGCGGCGCCAAAATCTTCTGCCCCCATGGCGGGGGTGATGGCGGCCTCTGCGTGATCAAGGGCTGCAAACAGCGCCTTCTCTTCCGGCGTTTCGGCCAGTTTGGGGTCAGGCCCGAAGGAATATTCCACCCCGTCCTTAGCCTCTTCCTTGGTCAGAATGTTATTCGCGCGCTTGAACCCTTGCAGCAAGTTTTCCCCGTCACTGGTTTTCAGGAACGCGGCCAGCGCTTCCGCGCGTTTGACCAGCAGCGTCAGGTCGTCGTTGTTCGGCGTCGCGCCCTCCGGCGCGCCACCAAGATCACCAAGGCAGGCATCGATCACGTCATGGCGGATGCCCTGCTCGCGGAGGTGGACCTTGAGGCGGTCGTGGAAGAACGCGAGGAGGTCGGATGGCGCGGCTCTAAGCAAAACTTCATACTGTTCAATTTCTTTCTGCTGCTTGACTCGTTCGTCCGCAAGGACAGGTAGCATTTCCTCAGCTTGTCGTCGTGTTCCTGTTAGAAGAGTCCCGCGCCAGTTTGGATCGGCGAGCTTCTCTTCTAGTTGATCAATTTCAGAAATTAGGTTTTTCATCGCCCCGCGCAGAGCATTTAACCAAGGCTGGCGACGAATCCCGTCCTCAAACGAATGTATCAATCCACCTCGTATGCCATTCCCCAACACCAACCGAATAACCCCCAGCGCCGCGCGGCGCAGCGCGTAGGGGTCTTTTGACCCCGTGGGCTTCTCATCAATCGCCCAGAACCCCGTCAGCGTGTCCAGCTTGTCCGCCAAAGCCACCGCGACCGATACCGGCGAAGATGGCACGGCATCCGATGGCCCAAGGGGTTGGTAATGCTCCAGACAAGCGCGCGCTACGCCTTCGGGCAACCCTGCCGCCCGCGCGTAATAACTGCCCATAAGCCCTTGAAGTTCCGGGAATTCCCCCACCATTTCTGACCGCAGGTCGGATTTCACCACGCGCGCCGCCGTTGCGGCCAGTTCCGGGTCGGCCCCCACAAGCGGCGCAATCTCGCGCGCCAGTGCTTCAATGCGAGCCACACGGTCGGCCTGCGTGCCCAGCTTGTTGTGGAAGGTGACCGCCGACAGCCCTGCCCCCATCCCTTCAAGCCCTGCATCATCAATCGCGCGCAAGTCATTGTCCCAAAAGAATTTCGCATCCGACAGCCGCGCTGCCAACACTTTCTGGTTGCCCGCAAGGATTGTCGCGCCACCGTCCACGGTTTCGCGGTTGGCCACAGTCACAAAGCCGGTGATCTGCCCAGATTTGGGGTCGCGCACCGAAAAGAACTTCTGGTGTTCCTTCATCGATGTTTGCAGCACTTCCGGCGGCAGGCCAAGGAATTGCGCGTCAATGCGCCCCATCAGCACCACTGGCCATTCGACCAGCCCCGCCACCTCGGCCAGCAAGCCCCGATCCTCGACCAGTTCCAACCCCGCTGCAAAGGCCATCTGGCTGGCATCATTCCAGATATGGTCTGCGCGTTCCACAGGGTCCAAAATGACGCGGGCGCGCTTTAACTTCGCAGCGTAATCCTCGAAACTTACGACAGAAAATTCATCTGACGCCATGAATCGGTGCCCGCGCGTGCGGTCGCCCGCCACAATCCCGTCTACGTCCAGCGGCACAACCTCCGCGCCTGCATCACCGCTCAGGATACACAGGATGGACTGCAAAGGCCGCACCCAGCGCAAGCTGCCCGCCCCCCAGCGCATGGATTTGGGCCATGGAAAATTGCGGATCGTGTGGTCCAGCACATCGGCCACAATGGCGCTTGCCGCGCGCCCTTCGGTCACGACATGGGCGATATAGACCTGCCCCTTCTTGTCATCGCGGGTTTCCAGATCTTCCAGCCGCAGCCCGGTTGACCGCAAGAACCCCTCGATCGCCTTCTCGGGCGCGCCAACTTTCGGCCCGCGGCGTTCTTCGCGGGTTGTGGGGCTGTGGTCGGTCAGGCCATGCACGGCCAGCGCCAGCCTGCGCGGGGTCGCAAAAGCCTGCGCATCCGAATAAGTCAGCCCGCGTTCTACCAGCCCGTCCGTGACCATCCGCTTCAGCGCGTCGCAAGCACCCGCCTGCATGCGCGCCGGAATTTCCTCGGAGAACAGCTCGATCAGAAGGTCAGCCATGATATGTCTTTCAGCGTTCAGGTGGGGGTGGGCAACCGGGTGGCACCGGGTCGCCGTCAAAATGGGCAAGGCCACAAGGGTTGATTTGTTGCCATGAATAACCGCGCCCGTCCATCATGGCCACAACACGGTCCACCCCGTAGCGAATGTTCGACACGCCCATGACCGCTTGCGCCTGCCCGCTTTCCAGCGCCAGCGTCAGCGCGGCCGCGTCGAAACACCCAAACCAGTCAGGGGCGAACATGGGCGTGGCATTGGCATAGGGCGTCAGCGCACCCGCATCCACATCAATGTCGAAACAGGCGCGGTAACGAATGGGCGAGCTGTCGGAGTCGATGCCCTGAAAATTGCGCACTGCAAAATCCTGCGGGGCCAAGGCGCCCATGGGCGTCAGGTGCACGCTGTCTTGCGCGGGCAATTCGTCGTAGAAGGCGTAGACCTGAAAATACCACACCCCCGCCCCCGCAAGCGCAGTGCTCAGCACCAAAAGGACAACCAGAAAGCGCCCCATCAGGCCACGGCCCCGCCTGCATCTGTCTGGACAAACGCATCTGCGCACAGCTTGGCCAGCGCGCGCACCCGCCCGATATAGGCCTGACGTTCGGTCACGGAAATAACCCCGCGCGCGTCCAGCAGGTTGAACAGATGGCTTGCCTTGATGCATTGGTCATAGGCCGGGTGCACCATGATGATACGCTTGCCGGTGGCGCCATCATCTGGGTCCATGCCCAACAGGCGCGCACATTCGGCCTCGGCATCCTCAAAATGGCGCAGCAACATGTCAGTGGTGGCAGCGTGGAAATTGTGGCGCGAATATTCTTCCTCGGTCTGGCGGAAGATATCACCATATTTCAGCGGGATCGGCGCGTCTGGGGCGTTGAACGGCATGTCCATCACATGATCAACGCCCAGAACATACATTGCCAACCGTTCCAGACCATAGGTCAATTCGCCCGAAACGGGGCGGCAATCATGCCCGCCCACTTGCTGGAAATAGGTAAATTGCGACACTTCCATCCCGTCGCACCACACTTCCCAGCCCAGACCCCAGGCCCCAAGCGTGGGCGATTCCCAGTCATCTTCCACAAAACGGATGTCATGCAGGCTGTCATCAATGCCAATCGCGCGCAGGCTGCCCAGATACAAGTCCTGCAAATCCGGCGGGCTGGGTTTGATGATCACCTGATACTGGTAGTAATGCTGCAAACGGTTGGGGTTTTCGCCATAGCGCCCGTCTGTGGGCCTGCGCGACGGCTGCACATAGGCCGCAGCCCATGCTTTCGTGCCAAGCGCGCGCAATGTCGTGGCCGGGTGAAACGTGCCTGCGCCCACTTCCATATCATAGGGCTGCAGCACCGCGCACCCTTTCGCCGCCCAGTAATTCTGAAGCCGCAGGATAATTTCCTGAAAGCTTTGAGGCTTTTGTGAACTGTTTTCGGTGGTTTCGACCATTGCGGCCCCTTGCCTTGCGCGCGCATTCTCTTAAAGCTGCGTCTCAATAGGCAAGCTGCAGCCAAGGGTCAACGCTTAAACCCCTGCGCGCGGCCAGCACATGAAGAAATGAACGAAGAAGAAAGGTTTTCAGGAATGGTATCAGGATTACGCAACTGCGCCTATTTTGCCGCAACAGTGTCAGTTACCGCGATATTGGGCAGTTGGTCCGCATCCGCACAGGAACAGCGCTGGGTCCAGATCGAAGCGCACCGCGATCTGGATGTCGCGCTTGACGCAGCGCGCAGCTATGACGCGCGCATTGGCACGATCAGCGGGTTCCAGCTGCCCAGCGACTGGTATGCCATTAGCGTGGGCCCTTTCGAGAGTGACACAGACGCATTCGCCGTGCGCCGCCAGTTGCGCGCCGAAGGGGCAATTCCCATTGATGCCTTTGTCAGCAATGGCGCGAATTATCTGGCCCAGGTTTTCCCTCAGGGCGCCAGCACCCTGCCCGCAGCGCAAGACCTGACACTTGCCGAACTCACGCCCGAACCGGACCCTGAACCCGCATCCGAACCAGCACTGGCCCCCGCGCCCGAACCGCAACCAGAACCAGAACCAGAACCAGAACCAGAAGAAACCCTGCGCGAAGCGCAAGCCTCCGAACGGTTGCTGACCCGCGACGACCGTGTTGCGCTGCAAACAGCGCTGCAATGGTTCGGGTTTTACACATTGGGAATTGACGGTGCCATCGGGCCAGGCACACGGCGCTCCATGCAGGCATGGCAGACAGATCAGGGCTTGGACGCCACCGGCGTTCTGACAACGCGCCAGCGCGCGCAACTGCTGCAGGACTGGCAAGGCGAACTGGCCGCGCTTGGCATCGAAACTTGGCGCGACGAAGATGCAGGCATCAGTATTGACCTGCCTATGGCCATGCTGCGCTTTGACCGGCACGAAACCCCGTTTGCCCATTTCGACGAACGCGACAACAGCGGCGTGCGCGCCCTGCTGATCAGCCAGTCAGGCAATAGCGCGACATTGTTCGGCCTGTATGAAATCATGCAAACCCTCGACATCGTCCCGCTGGAAGGCACGCGCGAACGCCGCCAGAACGGGTTCTTGCTGACCGGCCAAAGCGACAGCCTGCGCTCCCATACTGTGGCGCAACTGCGCAACGGCCAGATCAAGGGCTATACCCTGATCTGGACACCCGAGCGCGACGCGCAGATGGCCCGCGTCCTGCCCATGATGGAGACCAGCTTCACCACATTCGGGGCCGCATTGCCCGAAAGCGCCGGACCCGCCAGCCTTGTGCAACGCGGCGACCTGTTATCGGGCCTGACCGTGCGCCGCCCGGAATTTTCGCGTTCGGGCTTTTATGTCGACGCCAATGGCGCAGTCCTCACCAGCGCGGCGGCGGTGGCCAATTGCGGGCGCGTCACTTTGGATGAATCCTATGACGCGCGCGTTGTCGCGCGCGATGATGCTTTGGGTCTGGCAATTCTGAAACCTGAAACCCCACTCGTTCCCCTTGCATTCGCGCAATTCCAGCCAGACGGGCTGCAGCGCGGCAGCACCATCACCATCTCGGGCTTTTCCTTCGAGGATATGCTCACCCGCCCTGTCCTGACCTTTGGCCGTATCGAAGCGCTCAACGGGCTTGACGGCTCTGACGACCTGATCCGCCTGACCGCCACCGTCCAACCCGGCGATCAGGGCGGGCCGGTCTTTGGTGCCACGGGGGCAGTCGTGGGCCTGCTCTCCGCCAACCCACAAGATGACGCGCGACAATTGCCCCCGGAAATCAGCTTTGCCGTGCCATCAGAAGCGATCCGCGCCTTCTTGCGGGCAAACAATATCGCCATTGGCACATCGCGCGAAACAAGCCCCATGCCTGCAGAACAGCTGACCCGGGTTTCAGGGGATGTGACCGTTCTGGTCTCGTGCTGGAACTGATCGCACAGCCTTCATGCCGGAACAGGGCCGCGCCCCGCACCCCGCACCCCGTGCCAGTTTCATTCTGGTAAAAATATCCAAATACGCCCCCCCGGCCCGGCCCGGACCCGAAGGCTGGACCAAACACACCAAGACCAAAAGCGCGCCCGCATCGGCGCGCTTTTTCCCGCCAAGACAGGCATTTTTTGACTGCCCTATGCCCGCCAGAAGCGCGGCAGCAGCAAAACCAGCACTGCCAGCACTTCCAGCCGGCCCAGATACATGCCCAGAATCATCAACCATTTCGCCGTGTGCGAAAACCCGTCTACAGCGCCCGTTTCCCCGACTTCCGGCCCGAAAACAGGGCCAATATTGCAAATCGCAGTCCATGCGGCGGTCAGGGCCGTGCGTGTTTCCAGCCCACTGAGCGCCAGCGCTGTGGCCAGCAGCAGGAAAATTCCTGCAAATGCCGTGAACATCACGATCACGGAATTGATCACGTCCTGTTCCAGCCGCTTGCCCCCCAGCTTGATGGCCATAACGCGGCGGGGGCTGCTTAACTGGCGCATGCGCATCTTGATCGATTCAAACAAAACAAGAAAACGGAACACTTTGATCGAACAGCCTGTGGACGCCGTGCACGCCCCGATGAACCCTACCAGCATGACCACCAGCAGCGGAAAATCCCCCCATGCGCCCACATCTTCGCTGCCATATCCGGTGCCGGTAAACAGCGTGATCACATTGAACAATGTGCCGCGCAGCACGTCCAGCGCGCCCGCATCCGTTGTGGCCAGCCGGTAGGCCACAACGGCCCCCACTGCATAGCCAACCCATCGCAAAAAGGCGCGCACCTGCACATCCTCCCAGATGGCGCGCACCGATCCCCCCATCAACTGGATGAACCGGATAAACGGCAGCCCCGCCAGCACCATGAACACGGCACTGACATATTCCAACGGTCCGACAAACGCCGCGAAGGACGCATCGCGCGTGGAAAAACCGCCTGTCGCAATGGTGGTCAGCCCGTGGTTCAGCGCATCAAACCCCGACATGCCAAACGCCATATAGGCCAGGATCGCAAGCACGGTCAGCCCCAGATAGACCTGCAGCAGCGCCGCCGATATGTCATAGACCCGCGGCATGACCTTTCCCATCGTGTCAAACGCCTCGGACTGGAAATGTTGCATGCCCCCCACGCGCAGAATGGGCAAAAACACCAGCGCCACAACGATAATTCCCAACCCCCCAAGCCATTGCAGGATGGACCGCCACAGCAGCACCCCCGGTGGCATCCCGTCCAGCCCCACAAACACTGTGGTGCCCGTGGTGGTCATGCCTGACATGGCTTCAAAATAGGCATGGGTCACGCTTTGGTGCGGTGCGCCGAACACAAAGGGCAAGGCGCCAAAAGCGGGCAAAACCGCCCAGACGCTGGCGGTCATCAAGAACGATTGCCGCCGCCCCAACCCCTGATCCAGCGCCGAACGGGTGCTAAGTGTCGCAACTGCCCCGATCAGGCATGTCAGAAAAGACGCCTGCGCGAAGCCCTGCCAGTTGTCATTGTCCGCCTGCAAATCCAGCGCAAGCGGCAGCAACATGATTGCGCCAAGCGCAAATGTCAGCAGTCCAACAAGGTGAACGACGGGGCGAATATCCAACATGCAAATGCCATCGCGCCAGCGCGCGCCTGTGTCAAGCGCGAAGCGTCTGCAGGGTGCAGCCGGCCGCAAGGGCCTGCACATCCGCGCGGGTGCATAATTGCGTGCCCGGTGTCATGACCGCCGCCGCCGCAGCTGCAGTTCCTGCCACCAGCGCCTGTGCCATATCCTGCCCCTGCGCCAGTGCCAGCGTGAATGCGCCCGTGAAACTGTCGCCTGCACCAACCTTGCTGGCAACGGCCACTTGCGGCGGGCGGCAATGCAGCGCCAGCCCCGGCCCGGCCAGAACCGACCCATTGGCCCCATGCGCGATACAGATATGCCGTGCCACGCCGCGCGTAACCAGCGCCTGGGCAAATTGCCGCACATCGTCTATATTGCGCAGGGGTTGGCCCGCGTGCAACTCGGCCTCGGCCTGATCCAGCCGCAGCACATGAAGCTGTGCATCCGGATCAGGGGCTTGCATGACCTGCGACAGGGCCGCGCCGGATGTGTCAAGGATCAACCGCCCCGCCCCCAGCGCATGGGCCAGGCGCTGCGCAAACGCCGCCTCCACGCCCGGCGGCTGCGACCCGCTAAGCACCACCAACCCGCGCGCCTGCGCCACTATGTCCTCAAATGCGCGGGCAATATGCGCCTGGGTCCAGCCCTCACCGGGCAATTGCAGGCGGAATTGCTGGCCCTGCGCGTCGGTAATGGCCCAGCTTTGGCGCGTGTCGCCGGGCGCTGCAAAACGGTGGACACGCACGCCCTGCGCCTGCAGCAAGGCGAAATGCCTGTCGCCCGTCGCGCCGCCAAGGGCCACCCATGCGCAACCCTGCCCACCCAGTTCATGGATGGCGCGCGCCACATTTACCCCGCCCCCGCCCGGTTCGAACACCGGGTCAGTCAGGCGCAGTTTTGGCCCCGCGCGCATTTCAGAAACCCGCGCGGACAGGTCCAGCGCGGGGTTCAAGGTAACAGTCAGAATATGTGTTTGCGCCATCATCGGCGCAAACTGCCATTACTGGACTAAACCTGCAAGCCTCCTAGCCTACATGAAACAAGGTACTGAACAGGCGCGGGTCAAGGCTTGCGGCAGCGAAACTGTCACCGCGGGTCAACACGCTGACCGCATCATGGCTGTGCAAACTTTCCTGATGGCTGGCCACAACGCGGAAATCCCCGATACGCGGGTCATTTTCCAGTTGTTTGCAGAAACTGCGCGCGGCATCTTCCACGAAAATGGGGTTTGCAGCGTTCAATTCGGCAAAAGCCTGTTCATCTTCGCGCTTGACCATGACTTGGGTTTCCGTGGGCACGGCCGCGCGGCACAGATCCACAAGATCTTCATACCACAGGGTCGTCCCGTCCAGCACCTGCACAGACACGCGCGCAACAGAGCGCTGCGAATGCGGGGTGGCCAGCTGGCCGCGCGTGGCGCGCGCATGTTCACTAAGTTCCAGCGAACACGGGCAGGTAGAGGAATAGACATAATCCAGATGCATGAACAGGTTACGCACACCGGCATGGTCCACCAGTTCCAGGGCAATGTCGTAATATTGATAACCCGTCAGGTTGGAACGCAGCGACTGCACTTTCATCGGGAATGAAAACCGCATCATGATTCGCGCATCAAAACTTTCCAGATCGGCCTTGTAATCCTCCAGCGCGGCGCGGATCACATCGCTGCTGAAGGTGCGTTCGGCATGGCCGTAGAAGCTGCGCATAATGCGCGACATGTTGATGCCCTTCTTCTCGGCCTCCAGACTGACAGTGCCCGTGACCGAGGTTTCCAGCATCACATCGCCATTGTCGCGGGTGTGGTAGCGAATGGGCAGGCGGAAATTTGAAATGCCCACATGCTGAATGGCCGCTTTCGCGCCCACAATCAGGCTGGCGGGGCCATTTTGCAAATCCGGCAAGCTGGCCTTATAGGCGTCGCTGACACGAAACTGCGCCGGATAATCCCGCGAGAGCACAGGATATTCTGCCGAAGGCAACAACCCTGTTACAGCGGCTTCCATCCGGGCGCGGTCATCTTCTGCGGCGCTGTCAGTAAAACGGCGCAGCAAGTCAAGTGCGGCTTCGGCCTGTTCGCGCGTGGGCGTTTGATCCAGTCCCGGCAGGTGGATATTCATCGTGGCGTCCCTTCCTGTCTGTCGCTTCTTATACATAAGCGTCAGTTTCCTGATTTCCACGAGTATACGCACCAATCATGGGATCGGATCGAAATCAAATTGCGTCCAAGGCACGGCGCAAATCGGCAATCAGGTCTGCGGTCCCTTCCAGCCCCACTGACAGGCGCACCAAGCCCTGTGAAATACCCAGCAAACGCTTCTGATCTTCTGGCAGGCGCTGATGGGTGGTGGTGGCGGGATGTGTGACAATTGACCGCGCATCGCCCAGATTGTTCGAGATAACCGCAATCTGCAGCGCATTCAAAAAGCGGAACGCGGCGTCCTTGCCTGCAGCAATGTCCAGCGCCAGCACAGTGCCGAACCCGTCCATCTGGTTGCGCGCGATGGCATGTTGCGGGTGCTCTGGCAGGCCGGGGAAAATGACACGCGCCAGTCTGGGGTCATCTTTCAGCGCTTCTGCGATGGCTTGGGCACTGGCAGCCTGCGCGCGCACGCGCAAATCCATCGTTGTCAGGCCATTGATCATGATCCACGCATTGAACGGGCTAAGCGCGCCGCCTGTATGTTTCATATAAGGCTCGACTGTGCCGCGGATAAATTCGCGCGTGCCACAGATCACCCCGCCCAGCGCGCGCCCCTGCCCGTCAATATGCTTGGTCGCGGAATAGATCACCACATCCGCGCCCAATTCCACCGCACGGCTGAAGATGGGGGTGGCAAAGACATTGTCCACCACAACCTTGGCGCCCACGCCATGGGCAATTTCAGCAATCGCGCGCAGGTCGACAACTTCCAGCGTGGGGTTGGACACAGTTTCGAAAAACACGGCCCGCGTGTCGGGGCGGATGGCTGCGCGCCATTGATCCAGATCGGTGCCATCCACAAAATCGACCTGCACGCCATAGCGCGTCAGGACTTCTTCCAGAATATACAGGCAGGACCCGAACAGCGCGCGCGATGACACCACATGATCGCCCGCGCGCAACATTGATGTCAGCGCCCCCGACACGGCCGCCATGCCCGATGCCGTGGCAAATGCGTCTTCGGTCCCCTCGATCGCGGCAATCCGGTCTTCGAACACGGCCACAGTGGGGTTGCCGTAACGGGCGTAGATGAATTCGTCGTCGCCGGTTTTCAAAAACCGCTGTTCGGCGGCTTGCGCTGACGGGTAGACAAACCCCTGCGTCAAATAGATCGCTTCGGCCACTTCGCCATATTGGCTGCGCCGCGCGCCTGTATGCACCAGCTTGGTGCGCTTATCCCAATCTTGTGCCATGCTGGCCCCCGACGCAAAGAAAAACCCCCGGACTGTCACAGGCCGGGGGCAAAATTCGCCCTGACCTCTTTAGCGGTTTTTTTAGCGTGGCCCGCAATCCGGTAACAAAGCGCCACGTCAGGGTGATTTAAGGCTTTCGTCGGGGCAGGTCAATCAGGGTTTGCGCGCCTTATGCCACGTTTTCCAGCAATACCTGTGGGTGCACGCCCAGCGCATGGCAGACATCGCGCGTCAGATAGGCACGGTTCAGGGTGTAGAAATGCAAATCTTCGACCCCTTCGGCAATCAGGCGGTCACACATTTCGGTGCAAATCGCGGTGGCAAGCAGGTCTTCACGCCCGTCGCGGGCGGCTTTTTCAAACGCGTCATCCATCCATGCGGGAATGTGGGTATTGCACGCGCTGGCGAATTTGCGAATGCCCGCCCAGTTTTCAATCGGGATAATGCCGGGAATGATCTTGCCGGTAATCCCCTGACGCACGCACTCATCACGGAACCGCAGGAATGTATCGGGTTCAAAGAAAAACTGTGTGATGGCCGAATCCGCGCCTGCCTGAAACTTGCGTTTCAGCCACATCACATCGGCGCGCGCATCGGGCGCGTCGGGGTGGGGTTCGGGATAGGCGCCCACGCGGATTTTGAACTTGCCGGTATTGGCCAATGCCTCGATCAATTCCACGGAGGACCCGAACCCGTCCGCATGCGGGGTAAACCGCGTGGCCCCTTTGGGCGCGTCGCCGCGCAGCGCCACAATTTCCGACACGCCCGCATCTGCGTAAGCGGTCGCAATGTCCAGCGTGTCGGCGCGTGTGGCATCCACACAGGTCAGGTGCGCGGCCACATTCAGCCGGTATTGCGCGCCAATGGTGGTAACCGCTTCATGCGTCAACTGCCGCGTTGTGCCCCCTGCCCCATAGGTGACAGACACGAATTCCGGGGCCAGCGGGGCCAGCATGCGCACGGTTTCCCACAACCGGAAGCTGGCATCCAGCGTTTTGGGCGGGAAGAATTCAAAGGAAATGCGCGGTGTGGTCATAGCAAGATGCTCCGGTTTGTGTTGCCCCCTTGTGCCATGTCTGCGAATGTGAAACCAATTCATTATTCTCAACACCATTATGAACAGGATCGAGGGATGCATATCGAATTCCGGCATCTGCGCACCATCAAGGCCATTCATGATGCAGGCGGGCTGGCGCGTGCCGCCGATCTGCTGAACATGACGCAATCGGCGCTGTCGCATCAGGTCAAGGGGCTGGAAGATCAGGCAGGGGTGGAACTGTTCGTGCGCCGGTCCAAGCCGCTGAAACTGTCGGCAGCAGGCATGAAGATGTTGCGCGCCGCCGAAGACATCCTGCCGCGTGTTGCCGCGCTGGAAGAAGAATTCACCGGGCTGGTCAAGGGGCGGTCGGGGCGGCTGCACATTGCCATAGAATGCCATGCCTGTTTCGACTGGCTGTTTCCCGTGCTGGAGAAATTCCGCAAGGCATGGGGCGATGTTGATGTCGATATCCGCCCCGGTCTGGCGTTTGATGCGCTGCCTGCGCTGAAGCGCGAGGATGTGGATCTTGTCATCTCCTCCGACCCCGAGGATTTGCCGGGCATTACTTTTTTACCCCTGTTCGACTATGAACCCGTGTTCGTGGCCGCCGCCACCCACCGGCTGGCCGCGCAGGATTTTGTGACCGCGCAGGATTTCCGCGATGAAACGCTGATCACCTATCCGGTGGATCGGGGCCGGCTGGATGTGTTTACCCAGCTGCTGACGCCCGCCAAGGTCGAACCCCGCGCCATCCGGCAGGTGGAACTGACCGCCGTTATCCTGCTGCTGGTGGCTTCCGGGCGGGGCGTGGCGGTGCTGCCCGACTGGGTGCTGCGCGATGTGCGCTATCATTCGGACTATGTGACCAAACCCATCACCGAAGCGGGCCTGACACGGCGCCTTTATGCGGCTGTGCGGGTCGAGGATGCGGCAAAACCCTTCATGGCGCATGTTTTGCGGCTGGCACGCACGGAACCGGTGAAATTGCAGCGCGGTTGAGGCTTCACATCTGCGCGCCGCGCGCGTATAGCGCCCCCTGACCCAATCTAGGAGCCGTTCGGATGCAAGGCAGTGCCAACCTTAACCTGATGATCAAAGCCGCGCGCAAGGCGGGCCGCGCCTTGGTCAAGGATTTCCGCGAAGTGGAAAACCTGCAGGTGTCGTCCAGGGCCGCAGCCGATTTTGTGGCCCGCACCACCATTGCCGCCGAACGCATCATCCGCGAGGACCTGTCGGAAGCGCGCCCCAATTACGGCTGGCTGGCCCGCGACAGCGCAGAACTGGACGGCAAGGACCCCACCCGCCGCTGGATTGCCGACCCGCTGGGCGGGGCCGAGAACTTCTTGCATGGCATGCCGCATTGGTCGGTGTCCATTGCGCTGGAATTCAAATCCGAAATTATTGCCGCAGTGGTGTTCGACCCGGCCAAGGATGAATTGTTCGTATCTGAAAAAGGCGCGGGCACGTTCATGAATGACAAACGCCTGCGCGTGTCAAACCGCAACGTGATGTCGGAATGTGTGTTTGCAACCGGCATTCCTTTTGCGGCCAAACGCACGCTGCCCGCCACCTTGCATGATCTGGCGCAGATTATGCCGGCCTGTGCGGGGGTGCGGCAATGGGGCGGGGCGGCGCTGGACATGGCCTATGTGGCGGCGGGGCGGTTTGACGGCTATTGGGAACGCGAATTGCAGCCATGGGACTATAGCGCGGGGCTGTTGCTGGTGCGTGAAGCAGGCGGGTTCACAGCCCCCATCCGCGACGGTGCCGAGATTGCCGAACGCGGCGAAGTGATCGCGGCCAATTCCGGCGTTTTCGACAGTTTCGCCCGCCTGCTGCGCAAACGCCCGGAGTGATCTGACGGCGCAAAGGCCTATCCGACAGATGTGCAAGGCCGGTTACTTATGGCCTTAAGCAGACATTGGGAATACCCCAAGGCGCGGAGCAAAGGCCGCAGGCCGCCGCGCCATCGGCGGGCCGTCCCGCGGCCTGCCGATGACCCAAGGTTACCTCAAGCCTTTGAAGTCAGGAATATTCCGCTTGGATAAAGTGCATTCCTAAAATGTCGGATCGGCAGACCCCGGCCCGCCGACAGCGCGTGCTACATCCAACTGCGAACGTCCCCTTCAGGCCCTCATCCCCCCACAAACCGAATACCTCAACCTGATCGAAACCCTTTCTAGCGCAGCCGCTTGAACAGGCGCATCTGTTCGTAAAGCGATTCCATGCGTTCCAGCCGTTCGCTGGTCTGCGCCCAGTTGCGTTCCTGAATGCGCGCCAACATCGCTTCGACAAGCGCGACAAGCGGCACCACCGTGTCCCAAGCAGACGGCACTTCTATATGGCTGGCAAGGATGTGGCGCGCCACGCTGGCGGCGGGCGATACCCATCTGTCGGTCAGCAAGATAACCTCCACGCCTTGTTCGCTGGCCAGTTCCGCCAATTGCTGGACCGACGGTTCATAGCGCCGAATGTCGAACACCACCAACACATCGCGTTCGGTCATGTCCAGAAGCGCGGGCGGCCAAGTGTTGGGCAGGCTGGACAACAGCGCCACATCCGCGCGCATGACCTTCAGCGCAGTTGCAAAATATTCCGCGATGGACCGTGTCAGCCGCCCGCCCACCATATGCACAGGGCGGGATTTGTCCGACAAAATGCCCGCCGCCTCGTCAAAGCTGGCCAGATCCTGCTGGCGCAAGGTCATATCCACATTTTCGATCACACTTTGGCCAAAGCGATTCAGAATATGGTCCTGCGCCCCCGCCCCTGCCCATTTTTCGTGCTTGGATATGGGCGAGGCCAGTCTTTCGCCCAGATCCTCATGCAGTTGCGCGCGAAATTCAGGGTAGCCCGAGAACCCCAGCTTGCGCACCAGTCGCACCACGGTC
Organism: Roseinatronobacter sp. NSM; assembly: GCF_052379845.1. Lineage (NCBI taxonomy): Bacteria > Pseudomonadati > Pseudomonadota > Alphaproteobacteria > Rhodobacterales > Paracoccaceae > Roseinatronobacter > Roseinatronobacter sp. NSM. The sequence goes on from NZ_JBQTCF010000004.1 coordinate 78,542, forward strand.
GGCCCCGACACTTCGGCGGCGCGCGCCACATCGGACACGCTGCCCAGAACGGAAACCGGAAAATTCCCAAGCATATAGGCCGCAAGCTGGCGTTCGGCGCGCGTCAGGTCGGGCATGGCGCCGCGCAACCGCGCTTCCAGCGTATCCACAGGTTTCATGCCAGCCCCCTTGCATTGAAAGAACCGCACACAAGTCTGTAATGTTTGTTACAAAAACGCAATGCAAGAAAAAGTCTTGACGAAATCAATCTGAATGCGGCAGGTTCGGACAGGTTACCACACTGGACTTGCCCTGATGTCACATCCTGCCCCTGCACCATTGACCACCACCGCGCCGCCTGTGACGGGCGACTGGGCGGGCAGCTGTGAAGCATGGAACAGCACGGGCAGTGTGCCCGCCGACAGCGCGGCCCCGCAGGTGTTGCTGATTTGTGAACATGCCTCGAATGCGGCGGCGCCACCATGGGCGCATTTTGACGACAGCCCCGAACAAATGGCCGCACATGTGGCCAGCGACCCCGGCGCATTGGGCCTGGCGCGCGCGCTGGGGCAATTGCTGGGCCAGTCCATGGGGGCGGCCGAATTGGTGCATGCCCCCCTGTCACGGCTGATTTATGACCTGAACCGCAGCCCCGACCGCATGGACGCCATGCCCGCACAGTCCGAGGCATTCCACATCCCCCAGAATCAGGGGCTGGATGCTGGCCAGCGCATGGCGCGGATGGACGCGCTGTATCTGCCATTTCACAACCATGTCCGCGCGCGCATCGCCCGCGCGCTGGTGCTGGGCGCGCGGCCCTGCATTGTGACCATCCATTCCTTTACGCCCATCTGGCACGGCCAGCCCCGCGAGGTGGAATTCGGGATCATCCATGATGATGCACCCGAATTTGCGCATGCCATTCTGGCACATTCCACAAGCACCGGTCTGGCAACACGCCTGAACGAACCCTACAGCGCGGCAGACCATGTTACCCATACGCTGCGCCTGCATGCCCTGCCCTATTTCCTGCCAAATGCCATGCTGGAATTGCGCAATGACCTGATTGCAAGCCCCGCACAGCAAACCGATATTGCCACCCGGCTGGCCCCTGTCATTGCCCGCGCAATCGCCAGCCTGAAGGACCGCCCATGCCCGCAATCCTGATCACCTATGTCCGCTGGGTCGAGGCGCTGAATTACCGCGTTGGCCGTCTGGCCATGTGGGGGCTGTTTGCGCTGATGGCAGTGCTGATGTGGGGCGCCGTTGCGCGCGCGGGATTCACCCCGCAAATCTGGACGGATGAGATGGCGCAATTTCTGCTGCTGGGCTATTTCATGCTGGGGGGCGCATATTCACTGCAATTGGGCTCGGCGGTGCGGATGGACCTTCTGTATACGCGCTGGTCGGACCGCACCAAGGCCATGGTCGACGCGATCACCATTTTCACGCTGTTGATCTATCTGGGCGTGTTGTTATGGGGCGGAATTGAAAGCACGCAATACGCGCTGGAATATGGCGAGCGCCGCCGCGGGCTGTGGCGGCCCTACATGGCCCCCATAAAGATTGTCATGTGCCTAGGGATTGTTCTGATGATCCTGCAATGCACAGCGTTTCTGATCCGCGATATTGCCAAACTCAGGGGCAAGGACATCTGATGTCGTATGAAATGATTGCAGCGCTGATGTTCGGGTCCATGCTGGTGGTCATGCTGACCGGCCAGCGCATGTTTGGCGTCATTGGATTTGTCGCGGTGGTGGCCGCTGTGTGGCTGTGGGGCGACCGGGGCGGGCATGATCTGGCCTTTGCGCAGACTATCAAACTGATGAACTGGTTTCCGCTGATGACCCTGCCGATGTTTATTTTCATGGGCTATGTGCTGTCGGAAAGCAAACTGGCGGATGATCTGTATCGCATGTTCCATGTCTGGTTCGGCCCTGTGCCCGGCGGGCTGGCAATTGGCACGATTGTGTTGATGGTGCTGATTTCGGCCATGAACGGGCTAAGCGTGGCGGGTATGGCAATCGGGGCCACAATCGCGCTGCCGGAATTGCTGAAACGCAATTACGACAAGCGCATGGTCACGGGCGTTATTCAGGCTGGCTCCAGCCTTGGGATACTGGTGCCGCCTTCGGTGGTTCTGGTGCTGTATGCCATGATCGCACGCCAGCCGGTGGGGCAATTATGGATGGCGGGGTTGCTGCCGGGGCTGATGCTGGCGGGGCTGTTTATCCTGTATATCTGGATACGCTGCAAGATAAACCCCGCCCTTGGCCCGACCATTGACCCTGACGAACTGGCGCGGGTGACGCGCGCGGAAAAATACCGCCTGCTGCTGGCGGGGCTGATGCCGCTGGGTATTTTCGCGGTCATGATGGTGCCGTTTGTGCTGGGCTATACGCGGCTGGTGGAAAGTTCGGTCGTGGGGGCGGTGGCGGCGCTGGCCGTGTCCCTGGCCAAGGGCCGCATGAGCTGGAACGTGCTGGAACGCTGCACGCGCAAGACGCTGGCCATTTCATGCATGTTCTTGTGGATCATCCTTGCCGCACTTGCGTTTGGCGCGGTGTTTGACGGGCTGCGCGCGGTGGATTTCGTGCGTGCGCTGTTCATGGAGAACCTGGGCCTGGGGCGCTGGGAAATCCTGATCCTGATGCAGATTTCCTTTATCCTGATGGGTATGTTTCTGGATGATACCGCCATGCTGGTGATTGTCGCGCCGCTATATGTGCCCATTGTGCGCATGCTGGAATTCGATCTGATCTGGTATGGGGTGCTGTATACGATCACTTGCCAGATCGCCTATATGACGCCGCCATTTGGCTATAACCTGTTCCTGATGCGGGCCATGGCGCCCAAGGAAGTGTCGCTGATTGATATCTACCGCTCTATCGTGCCCTTTGTGGGGGTGATGGTCATTGGCCTTGCGCTGGTGATGGCCTTTCCACAGATCGCGCTGTGGCTGCCCGGTGTGGTATTTCCCTGAATACACCAAGAAGGTGCGGATAACGCGCCCGACCAACTGAACCCCAAGACAGGAAGGAAAACCCATGACAACGACAAGACGCAAGTTTCTGACCACCAGCGCATTGGGCGGTGCCGCCACATTGGCCGCCCCCGCCGTGCGCGCGCAATCCACCATCCGCTGGCGGTTGCAAACCTATGCGGGCGCGGCCCTTGGCGCACAGGTGGCCAAACCCGCGATTGACATGTTCAACGCCATCGCGGGCGATGAAATGCAGATTGACCTGTTCTATGCCGACCAGCTGGTGCCCACGGAAGAACTGTTCCAGGCCATGCAGCGCGGCACAATCGACGCGGTGCAATCAGATGATGACAGCATGGCGTCGCCCACCGAAGTGACTGTGTTTGGGGGCTATTTCCCCTTTGCCAGCCGCTACAGCCTGGATGTGCCCGCGCTGTTCAATGACTGGGGCCTGAATGAAATCTGGGCCGAGGAATATGAAAAGGTGGGCGTCAAGCACATCTCGGCAGGGTCCTGGGACCCGTGCCATTTCATCACCTCCTCGCCCATCACATCGCTGGACGACCTGCAAGGAAAGCGGGTGTTCACCTTCCCCACTGCAGGGCGGTTCCTGTCGCAATTCGGGGTCGTGCCGGTCAGCGTGCCATGGGAAGATGTGGAAATTGCGTTGCAAACCCGCGAAATTGACGGCGTGGCATGGTGCGGGATCACGGAAGCCTATGAAGTGGGCTGGGCCGATATTTGCAGCCATTTCCTGACCAACAACATTTCCGGTGCGTGGATCGGGCATTTCTTTGCCAATATGGACCGCTGGAACGAATTGCCCGAACATTTGCGCAACCTGATGGCCACCTGTTTCGAGCAATCACATTACTACCGCCAGCATTGGTACTGGGCCGGCGAAGCGCGGCTGCGCACCGAGGGCACGAAACTGGAGCTGACATCGATTCCTGATGCGGAATGGGGCACAGTTGAAGGGGCCGCGCGCGATTTCTGGGAAGAAATCGCCGCCGAATCCGACACCAAGCGCCGCGTGGTCGAGGTGTTCCGCGCTTATAACGCCGCAATGGACAAGGCCGGTCGCCCGTATCGCTACAGCTAGGGCGGGTTTGACCGGAAAAAGGCGGGGGGCTGTCTGCCCCCCGCACCCCCCGAGGATATTTTTACCAGAATGAATGCGGATAAACCCGCGCGCTGGAAGTGGTAGGAGGACAGGCTTATGGGCGCTGGAATGACATTGCAGGACCTGCAACAGGCGTTTGATGCGGGCGAGATTGATACAGTGTTGGTGGCGGCCCCCGATATGCAAGGCCGCCTGATGGGCAAGCGGTTCCATGCCGCGCATTTTCTGGCATCGGGATATGAGGAAACGCATTGCTGCAATTACCTGCTGGCCACGGATATGGAGATGCTGACGGTCGAGGGGTATGAGTCAACCAGTTGGGCGAAGGGATACGGGGATTATACCATGAAGCCCGATCTGGCCACGCTGCGGCGCCTGCCATGGCTGGAGGGAACGGCGCTGGTGCTGTGCGATCTGGTGGACCATCACAGCCATGAGGAGATCAGCATTTCGCCACGCGCGATATTGAAGCGCCAGATCGCGCGGGCGCGCGCGCTGGGCTATGAGGCGATGGCTGCGACGGAGCTGGAGTTTTATATTTTCGAGCAAAGCTATGAGGCGTTGCGCGATGCGGGCACCGAGAGCCTGACGCCGATTTCGGCTTATAACGAGGATTACCATCTGTTCCAGACCACCAAGGAAGAGCCGCTGATGCGCGCGCTGCGCAATGGTCTGTATGGTGCGGGTATTCCGGTGGAGAATTCCAAGGGCGAGGCCGAGGCCGGTCAGGCGGAAATCAACATCCGTTATGCCGATATGCTGACCACAGCCGATTATCATGTGATCACCAAGCAGGCGACCAAGGAAATTGCCCATTCTTTGGGAAAATCCGTGACCTTTATGGCGAAATATGACCACCGGCGCGCGGGATCATCAAGCCATGTGCACCAGTCGTTGTGGACACCCGCGGGGGAGGCGGCCTTCATGGACCGCGATGCCGAATATGGCATGTCGGCGCTGATGCGCCAGTATATGGCCGGACAACTGGCCCATGCGCGCGAGATCACGGCGTTTCTGGCCCCCAATGTGAACAGTTACAAGCGGTTCTGCACTGGCATGTTTGCCCCCACCAAGGCAGTATGGTCGCTGGACAACCGCACGGCGGGCTTCCGTGTGTGCGGGGATGGCACGAAGGCCGTGCGGGTGGAATGCCGCATTGGGGGCGCCGACCTGAACCCCTATCTGGCCTGTGCGGCGCTGTTGGCGGCGGGGCTTGCGGGGATCGAGGAAGGCATGGCGCTGGAACCGGAATTGCGCGGGGATATGTATGGCGCGCGCGAGGCGCGCGAGATACCCAAGACCCTGCGCGAGGCCGCCGACCTGCTGGAGGGGTCGAAGATGTTGCGTGCGGCCTTGGGCGATGATGTCGTGACGCATTACGCCCATGCCGCCCGATGGGAAATTGCAGAACATGACCGCGTGGTGACAGATTGGGAACGCAGGCGGTTGCTGGAACGGGGATGAGCCGGCGCCAGCGTCATGTTTGAGTATTTTTGGCAAGATGAAGCCTGCAGCACCGGGGTGCGGGGCAGAAAACAGGAGCAAGGATGTCTACGATCAAGCTGATCTCGCCTGTGGATGGGTCGGTTCATGCCGAGCGTGCGGTTTTGTCGCCGGGCGACGCGCGGGCCGCTGTTGCGCGCGCGCGCGCCGCGCAGAAGGACTGGGCGCTGCGCCCGCTGCAAGAGCGTAGTGATCTGGTTATGGCGGGCATTGCCGCGCTGGAGGGGATGAACACGCAGATTGTGCCAGAACTGGCCTGGCAGATGGGCCGCCCTGTGCGCTATGGGGGCGAAATGGGCGGGGTGCGCGAACGCGCGGCCTATATGGCGCAGATTGCCGCAGAGGCGCTGGCCGATGATGTGATTGAAGACAGCGACACTGTGGCGCGCGTTCTGGCGCGTGAGCCGCATGGTGTGGTGTTCGTCATTGCGCCATGGAATTACCCGTTCCTGACGGCAGTGAACACAGTTGTTCCTGCGCTGATTGCGGGAAATGCAGTTGTGCTGAAACATGCCAGTCAGACATTGCTGGCGGGCGAGCGGCTGGCGCAGGCCATGCATGCGGGCGGGGTGCCGCAAGATGTGTTCCAGAATGTGGTTCTGGACCATGCGACAACTGAGGCTTTGATCGGTGAGCGCGCCTTCGGGTTTGTGAATTTCACCGGATCCGTGGGCGGCGGTCAGGCGATTGAGCGCGCGGCGGCAGGCACATTCACGGGTGTCGGGCTGGAGTTGGGGGGCAAGGACCCGGGCTACGTGCGCGAAGATGCTGATCTGGAGGCTGCCGTGGAGGGGCTGATGGATGGCGCGATGTTCAATTCCGGCCAGTGTTGCTGCGGGATTGAGCGGATTTATGTGCATGAAAGCCTGTATGAGGCGTTCATTGAGAAGGCCGTGGATTGGGTGAGCGGCCAGAAGCTGGGCAACCCGCTGGAACCCGACACCACCATGGGCCCGATGGCGCATGTGCGTTTCGCGGCCACAGTGCGCAGCCAGATTGCGGATGCGGTGGCGGCGGGGGCGCGGGCGCTGATTGACCCTGCCCTGTTCCCTGCGGATGATGGCGGGGCTTATCTGGCGCCGCAGATTCTGGTTGATGTGGACCATTCCATGCGTGTCATGCAGGAAGAAAGCTTCGGTCCGGTGGTGGGCATCATGCCGGTAAAAGATGATGCGCAGGCAGTGGCGTTGATGAACGATTCCCCCTATGGGCTGACGGCATCGGTCTGGACCCGCGACACGCAGGCCGCGCGCGCCATCGGGGCGCAGCTGGACACTGGCACCATATTGATGAACCGCTGCGATTATCTGGACCCGGCCCTGTGCTGGTCGGGCTGCAAGGACACGGGGCGCGGGGCGGCCTTGTCGAAACTGGGCTATCTGGCGCTGACGCGGTCCAAATCCTACCATCTGAAAAAGGTCTGAGACATGTCATTTTCGGCAAACTGGAGCTATCCGACAGCAATAAAATTTGGCGTGGGCCGGATTTCGGAACTCGCGCAGCATTGCACCGCAGCGGGCATGAAGCGCCCGCTGCTGGTCACCGACAAGGCGCTGGCAGCGCTGCCCATCACGGCGCAGGCGCTGGATGTGCTGGATGCCGCAGGTTTGGGCCGGGCCATGTTCTCGGACGTGGACCCGAACCCCACAGAGGCCAATATGACCGCTGGTCTGGACGTCTACCGCGCAGGCGGGCATGACGGGGTTGTGGCCTTCGGGGGCGGTTCGGCGCTGGATCTGGGCAAGATGATTGCGCTGATGGTGGAGCAGCCGGTCAGTGTGTGGGATCTGGAAGATATTGGCGATTGGTGGACGCGGGCCAACCCTGACACCATTGCACCCATCATTGCAGTGCCCACCACTGCGGGCACCGGGTCCGAAGTGGGGCGCGCGGGCGTTCTGACCGACAGTGCCACGCACCGCAAGAAGATTATTTTCCACCCCAAACTGATGCCCGCCGTCACCATTTGCGACCCTGCGCTGACTGTGGGCATGCCAGCCTTTATCACGGCGGGCACCGGCATGGACGCGCTGGCGCATTGTCTGGAAGCCTATTGCAGCCCGCATTACCACCCCATGTCCCAAGGGATTGCGCTGGAAGGCATGCGGCTGGTGTTTGAAAACCTGCCCCGCGTTTATGCCACCCCTGAGGACCTGGAGGGGCGCGCGAATATGATGTCCGCCGCCGCGATGGGCGCTGTGGCCTTCCAGAAAGGGTTGGGCGCGATCCATTCGCTTAGCCATCCTGTGGGCGCGATCTACAACACCCATCACGGCACCACCAATGCCGTGGTCATGCCGATGGTGCTGGATTTCAACCGCCCGGCCATTGAGGACCGGATTGTGCGCGCAGCCGCCTATCTGGGGATTGATGGCGGGTTTGAGGGGTTTGGCGCCCGCATCATGGAGCTGCGCGCCGCGCTGTCCATTCCCGAAAGCCTGTCAGCCATGGGGGTGGACCCTGCACGGCTGGATGAAATGACGGATATGGCGCTGCTGGACCCGTCTTGCGGGGGCAATCCGGTGACCATGACGCGCGAGAATACGCGCGCGCTGTATGACGCCTGCATGTAAGTTCAGCGACTGGCCCGACAGGTTCGGGCCAGTCGCATGCCCGCGTCAGGTGGTGGGAATGATGTGATCAGGCGTAATCGCGCTTTCGGTCACAAAGGGGGCCACATCAAGCCCGCGAAACAGCCCATGTCCGGTGACCAGCACAGTGCCAAAGCCTGCCGCATTGCCGCCCAGAATGTCTGTGTGCAGCGTGTCGCCCACCATGGCCAGCCGCTGCGGCGCACCGCCCCCCAGACGCGCCAGCACCATTGAAAACGCATCCCCGTAGGGTTTGCCGATATAGCGCAGGCAGGGTTGCAGGTCCTGCGCCAGGGCATGGCCAAAAAACCCCGGTTCCAGCGAAAACCCGCTTTCCTGCGGGGCGACCAGATCAGGGTTGGCAATCACTACGTTGCGCGGGCGCGCGCGCAGCGTGCTTTGCAGCCGTTCCTGCAAGGCCATGGTCCAGCGTGCCGATGACAGGAACAGAATTCCGTCGCCATGCTCCAGCCCGTCGGGGGTTGCCAGCGCATCGTGGCAGGGGGCGGGAATATCCTTCAGCGGGTCGCCTGCCGCGCTGATAACGGCCCAGGACGCCCCGTCTGCCAGCTGCGGCAACACGGACAAGGCGACATCGCGCGACGACACCACTTCATCTGCGGTAAAGTCAAACCCCAGCCGGTGGTATTTCGTCACCAGATCGGGCTTGGGGTAACTGGCGGCATTGGACAGCACGCACAGCGCCTTGCCCGCTGCGCGCAGTTGCGCCATACGCGCCACTGCCCCCGCAATGGCCCCCTTCCCCACATTCAGCACGCCAAACGCATCCAGCGCAAACCCATCATACTGCGCGGCAATTTCGGCCAGGTTGGCCGCCTTGTTCGACCGCTGTTTGGGGGCGGCCTGTGGCAGTCGCTGCGCAATGGCCTGATACAGCGCAAACGCATCCGCCCCGGTTACGGGCGGCGAGTGCAGGGAAAAGCTCATTCTTCCTCCAGATAAAACGGGCGCAGGCTTTCGATAAAGCATTCCATGAATTCCAGCGTGATCATGGAGGGCTGTTTGTGAACCGGGCGCACCAGGGACAGGCGGTGCGGCACAACGGGGTGGAACGGGCGATACATCACCCCCTGCCCGCGATATTTCACCGCGTCAAGTTCACTGACCACCGACACCCCCACCCCTTGGGCCACGAATTCGCAAGCAGTCGTAAATTGGCGCGCTTCAACAAAGGTCGTTATGCTTTGGCCATCTGCGGCAAATGATTCGCTAAGCAGCCGGAAGAAGGGGCTGTCGCGGCGGGTGTGAATCAGTTTCTGGCTAACCAGATCGCGGGGTCGAATCACTTTCAACCGCGCAAGCGGGCTGTCTTGCGGGAAAATGCACACAGTTCTGACGCGCACTTCTTCATGTTCGACCGCCGGGTGCCCCTCGAACCCGTCAGTGATGCCGAAATCAAACTGTTCGCCCACCATCCATTCCAGAATGCGTTCAGGGCGGTCGGGTTCCAGTGTGACCGTCACGCCGGGCCGGTCTTTCAGAAAACCGGCCACAACACGCGGCAAATGGCTGATGGCAAACCCCGGAAGGCAGGCAATCCGCAAATCCCCCGCCTTGCGCTGGGTTATATTGCGGCTGGTTTCCGAAATACGGGTCAGCAATTCCAGCAATCGCCGAATATCTGGCAGCAAAAATCGCGCCTCCTGCGTGGGCACAAGCCGCCCGTCGCGCCGGTCAAACAGCGCAAAGCCCAGATCATGCGCCAGATCGGACAGAAGCCGGCTGACAGCGGGTTGGGACACATTCAACTGCTGCGAGGCGCGCGTCATCGTGCCATGTTCGACAACAGCGTGAAACGCTTCTAGCTGGCGTGGACTGATCTGCCCTGACATCGGTGCTTCCTCATATGACCCAAGGTCAATTTTTATAACATCGCATTATGTATCAAAATAAAAAAATTGTCTTGTCTTATGATTGTTACAATGCAACGTTAATCCCCGTAGCGAGCGGGGGCAAAACCTTGGCCCCGTGACAAACCGAAAAGTTTCACCGCTACCTTCGAAAGGGAGGAAATCATGAAGAAACATGTGTTTGGCGCCTGTATCGCCGCAAGCACCGCACTTACCCCTGTCTGGGCCAATGCGCAGGTTACCATTGACTGGTGGCATGCCATGGGTGGCGAACTGGGTGAAATGCTGGAAGCCATCGCCGCAGATTTCAACGCTGGCCAAGACGAGTTTGAAGTGCGGCCCAGCTTCCGCGGCACCTATACCGAAACCATGACCGGCGCGATTGCCGCATTCCGTGCGCAACAACAGCCCCATATCGTTCAGGTGTTCGAAGTGGGCACCGGCACCATGATGGCAGCCGAAGGCGCAATCTACCCCATCTATCAGTTGATGGCCGATTATGACGTTCCCTTCGACCCGTCCGCTTACCTGCCGACAGTCGTAGGCTACTACACCGACCCGGACGGCAATATGCTGTCTTTCCCGTTCAATTCATCCACCCCGATCATGTATTACAACAAGGATGTGTTTGAAGCGGCAGGGCTGGACCCCGAACAACCACCACGCACATGGGCGGAAATGGAATCCACCTCCATCGCGATTCTGGAATCTGGCGCTGCGCCTTGCGGGTTCACCACATCCTGGCCAAGCTGGGTGATGCTGGAAAACTTCAGCGCATGGCACAACATTCCGTTGGGCACACAGGAAAACGGGTTCGCCGGGTTTGACACCGAATTCGTGTTCAACAATGACCTGGTTGCCACACATTGGGACAACCTGAAGGCATGGCAGGATGCAGGCGCGTTCCGTTGGGGTGGCCCCAATACTGGCCCCGATGCGTTCCCCGCGTTCTATTCAGGCGAATGCGCCATGGTCTTCGGGTCATCCGCCAGCCGCGCCGGTGTGCTGCGCAACACTGATTTCAACGTCGGCTACAGCTTCCAGCCCTATTACGACACAGTCGAGGGCGCGCCGCAAAACACCATCATTGGCGGCGCAACCCTGTGGGTGCTGCGCGGCAAGGACCAGGCCGAATATGAAGGCGTCGCGCGCTTCTTCGAATACCTGTCGCAACCTGAAGTGCAGGCACAATGGCATCAGGACACGGGCTATCTGCCCATCACGCAGGCAGCATTCGATCTGACCCGCGAACAAGGCTATTATGACGAAAACCCCGGTTCGGACACATCAATCCTGCAAATGACGCTGAACCCGCCGACTGAAAATTCCAAAGGTCTGCGGTTTGGCAGCTTCGTCCAGATCCGTGACATCATTTCGGAAGAGATGGAATCGGTCATGACGGGTGCAAAAACCGGCCAGCAAGCTGCAGATGACGCCGTAAGCCGTGGCAACACGCTTCTGCGCGAATTCGAAGCTGCAATGAACTGATCCCACACTGAAACCAGCGCCCCCGGCATGACCCTTGCCGGGGGCGCTTTCGTTGGACGCCAGCCAAGGCCACACGACATGCAAACCAAACGGATGACCTTTTCCAGCAAGTGGCTTCCCTATGCCTTGCTGGCCCCGCAAGTTATCATCACGCTGATCTTCTTTATCTGGCCCGCATCGCAGGCCCTTTATCAATCTGTGCTGCGTCAGGATATTTTCGGGCTAAGCACAGTTTTCGTGGGTCTGGACAATTTCGCGCGCCTGCTGGACGATCCGCTATATCTGAATTCGCTGAATGTGACCTTCTGGTTCAGCGTTGGAACCACCTTGTTGTCAATGTCGGTTGCGTTGCTGTTTGCCGTCATGGTCAACCGCATGATCCGGTCGCGCGACACTTATACCACCTTTCTGGTCTGGCCCTATGCCGTGGCCCCTGCAATTGCGGGTGTGTTGTGGTGGTTCATCTTCAACCCCTCAATCGGGATCATGCCCTATATGCTCAAGGGGGTAGGGTATGACTGGAACCACCGCGCCTCCAGCACGGATGCCATGATGCTGGTCATCATTGCAGCGGCGTGGAAACAGATCAGCTATAATTTCCTGTTCTTCCTTGCGGGCCTGCAATCCATTCCCCAAAGCCTGATCGAAGCGGCCGCGATTGACGGGGCCAGCCGGATGAAGCGCTTCTGGACCATTGTGTTTCCGCTGCTGTCGCCCATCACCTTTTTCCTGATGGTGGTGAATGTGGTCTATGCCATGTTCGACACTTTCGGCGTGATCCATGCCACCACCGAAGGCGGGCCGGCGCAGGCCACGAATATATTGGTCTACAAGGTCTACCGCGACGGGTTTGTGAACCTGAACCTTGGGTCCTCTGCTGCGCAATCCGTCATCCTGATGGGGATCGTCATCATCCTGACCGTCATCCAGTTCCGCTATATCGAGCGGCGCGTAAATTACTGAAGGGGCGCGGCACATGGTCGAAAATAATCGTTGGGGCAACCTGCTTGCCCATATCATCCTGATCTTTGGCGTGGCGATCGTGGTGTTTCCTGTCTATGTGGCGGTCGTGGCCTCGACCCACCCGCCGGGAACATTTGTGCGCGGTGTCATGCCACTATTGCCCGGCCCGAATGCGCTGGAAAACTACAAGACTGTCATTGTCGAAGGGCGTTCGCGCGCAGGCACACCGCCCATCGGGGGCATGCTGTGGAACAGTTTTGTCATGGCGATGGCGATTACCATTGGCAAATTGTCCATCTCGCTGCTGTCGGCCTTTGCGATTGTCTATTTCCGCTTTCCGTTCCGCATCTTCTTTTTCTGGGTCATTTTCCTGACGCTGATGCTGCCGGTCGAAGTGCGGATTCTGCCCACCTTTCAGGTGGTGGCCGATCTGGGCATGCTCAACAGTTTTGCGGGCCTGTCCATTCCGTTGATTGCCAGCGCGACCGCCACGTTCCTGTTCCGGCAATTCTTCATGACCGTGCCCGAGGAACTGATGGAAGCTGCCCGCGTGGATGGTGCGGGGCCGATGAAATTCTTCAAGGACATTCTGATGCCCTTGTCGATCACCAATATCGCGGCGCTGTTTGTGATCATGTTCATCTATGGCTGGAACCAATATTTGTGGCCACTGCTGATCACCACGGACCCGGAATATTACACCATTGTCATGGGCATTCAGCGCATGGTTACCGGCGGGGACAGTGAACCGCTGTGGCATCTGGTGATGGCCACTGTGGTTCTGGCCGCCCTGCCCCCGATCCTTGTGATCCTGTTCATGCAACGCCTGTTTGTCAAAGGCCTGACCGAGACGGAGAAATAACAATGGCCTCCATTAAAATGGATAACCTGCACAAGGTCTATACCGGCGGTGTGCGCGCGGTAACCGGCATCAACCTTGATATTGCAGATGGCGAAATGATTGTGCTGGTCGGCCCGTCGGGCTGCGGCAAATCCACCCTTCTGCGCATGGTCGCGGGGTTGGAAACCATCAGCGAAGGGACACTGAAAATCGGGGATCGTGTGGTCAATACGCTGGAACCGGCAGATCGTGATATTGCGATGGTGTTTCAGAACTACGCGCTTTATCCGCATATGACCGTGTTCAACAATCTGGCCTATGGGCTGAAAAACCGTGGCTTTTCAAAGTCCGAGATTGACCGCCGCGTGCGGCAAGCTGCTGAAATGCTGGAAATCGGGCCGTTTCTGGACCGCAAGCCACGCCAGCTGTCAGGCGGGCAACGCCAGCGTGTGGCCATGGGCCGGGCGTTGGTGCGCGAACCGGCGGCGTTTTTGTTCGATGAACCGCTGTCGAACCTGGATGCGAAACTGCGCGTGCAAATGCGGGTGGAAATCCGGCAGTTGCAAAAACGTCTGGCCACCACGTCGCTATATGTGACCCATGACCAGTTGGAAGCACTGACCATGGCCGACCGGCTGGTGGTCCTGAATGGCGGCCAGATTGAACAGGTGGGCACGCCCATGGACGTGTATTCGCGGCCCGAAACCACCTTCGTGGCCGGGTTCATCGGATCGCCTGCCATGAACATGCTGCCTGCCGACTATCTGCGCAGCACCCAACAGGCCGACAGCTTGGCACATATTCCCCAAGCCGCTGATCTGGTCGGTATTCGCCCCGAAGATTTCGCCCTTGAAACGCCCGGTGACGGTGACCTGATCCTGACAGGAACCCTGCTGCTGCTGGAACCTGCGGGGGCCGAAAGCCATTTGCACCTGAAATTCGACGGGCTGGATGAAAACATGATTGTGCGCCTGCCGCATGTCCCCTCTGTGGCGGAAGGTCAGACATTGTCCTTCAGCGTGCGGCGCGACAGCTTGCACCCGTTTGACCGCACGACCGGCAAACGCGTTTCTTGAACAGGGCCCTGTGATATGACAAATTTCTTGCGTCGCCCTGCCGGGCACCCGCAAATTTACGGGCATCGGGGCGCGCGCGGCGTGCTGCCGGAAAACTCCATGGCGGGGTTTGCCTATTTGCGCAAGATCGGTGTGACCGCTGTTGAACTGGACGTCCAGAACGCCAAGGGCCGCGTTCCGGTCATCTTGCATGATCCGCTACTGCCCGTGGCCCATACCCGCGACGCGCAGGGCGCATGGCTGCCCGCGGCGGGACCCAAGGTCATTGACCTGACAGTCGACGCGCTGCGCGGGTATGACATCGGGCGCATGAACCCCGCCACCGCCTATGCGGCGCGCTACCCCCAACAGGCCCCCCATGATGGCGCGCGCATTCCAACGCTTGCGGAATTTCTGGACTGGGCGCAAACATGGCCTGATTTGCTGATCAATATCGAAATCAAGTCCCATGCCCATCAGCCAGAGCTGAGCGATGCGCCCGACATACTGGCCGCAGATGTGGCGCGGCTGGTGCAAGGCGCAGGTCTGGGGGCACGGGTGGTTGTGTCATCGTTTGACTGGCGTGTTCTGTCGGCGCTGCGCCAGCTCGCCCCGGAAATTGCCCGCGCCCATCTTAGTTTCGAACAACCGGGACATGAGACGAACATCATTGATGGCGGGCCACTTATGGACGGGCTGGACAGGGCTGATTTCGACGGCAGCTTGCCCGCGTTGATTGCCGCGCAAGGGGCCAAAGCATGGTGCCCCTATTTTGGTGACCTGACACCAGCGCGACTGGCGCAGGCACATGCGCTGGATCTGGCGGTCAATGCATGGACGGTCAATGATGACGCCGACATACGCGCGATGGTTGATATGGGTGTGGACGGGATCATCACCGACTATCCGGCACGCGTGCAACACGTGCTGGGTATTGCCGTGGCCTGACGTTACTTTCGCTCCCACGGGCCGGGGCATGCGGCCCGTGGGGGTTTGCCAGATTTCGGCACGCTGGATGCCACAAACCTGTAACGCGCTTCGGGATGGGGGGGGTGACCCACGCAGCGCGACCAGAACGCCCGCCCCCCCATCCGCTGCCATAGCGGGAATGACAGCGCAACCCCGGCCAGAAACCCGCCCGCATGCGCCCAATAAGCCACCCCGCCCCCCCCTGAAGGCACCGATACCCCCCCAAGGATTTGCAACATGAACCATCCGCCCAGAACCACCCATGCGGGGGTGGGTATGACGCGGAAAATGACAATCAGGAACAGGAACAAATCCACCCGTGCGCGCGGGTAAAACAGCACATACCCGCCCAGAACACCTGCAATCGCGCCAGATGCGCCCACCATTGGAACAGCCGACCCCGGGTCGGACGCGAATTGCAGCGCCGCAGCCGATATTCCACATAGCAGATAGAAGCCCAAAAACCTGAAATGTCCCCAGACATCTTCCATGTTATTTCCGAATATCCACAGAAACAGCAGATTGGACCCCAAGTGCAGTAAATCTGCATGTAGAAACTGATGCGTGATCAGGGTGACATACCCCTCTCCAAGACGCAGGCGCGCAGGCAGCATGCCCCAGCTTTGGAAGAAATCCATCAGGCGAAATTCTTGCGCAAACAGACCCGCATAGCCAACAAACACGACAATATTCACCACAATCAAGGCATAGGTCACAAAAGGCCGTTTTGCCGGCGGGTTATGGTCGCGGATCGGGATAAGCATTCTGGGGGTCCTGAAAGCCACAACGCCCGAACAACATGTTCGGGCGTTTGGTCGGCACTATAAGCTGGCGCGCAGGGTGCGCACGCGGCAATGTCAGTCGGCGGTCAGCAAGGGCGGGTTCTTTCCGGTCAGGCGCTTGGCCTCCGGCCCCTCTACGGTCAGGGCGATCTTGTCATCGCGCACATGCACGCGCACCAGCCCGCCCTTGGTCAGTTTGCCAAACAACAATTCTTCTGCCAGCGGCTTCTTGATGTTTTCCTGAATCACACGCGCCAGCGGACGTGCGCCCATTTTGTCATCATAGCCTTTTTCCGCCAGCCATGCGGCCGCCTCTTCTGACAGGTCAATCGTGACGTTGCGATCCATAAGCTGGGCTTCCAGCTGCAGAACAAACTTCTCGACAACCTGCACAATGACCGTTCTGGGAAGCGGCGCAAAGCTGATCACCGCGTCCAGACGGTTGCGGAATTCGGGCGTGAAGGTCCGTTCAATCGCAGCCGTATCTTCCCCTTCGCGGCGGTCGCGGCCAAAGCCGATGGCCGCCTTCGCCTGTTCTGCCGCACCCGCGTTCGATGTCATGATCAAGATGACATTGCGGAAATTGACAGTGCGGCCGTTATGGTCGGTCAACTGGCCATGATCCATGACTTGCAGCAGAATGTTATACACATCCGGATGGGCCTTTTCGATTTCGTCCAGCAACAGCACACAATGCGGGTGCTGGTCCACCCCGTCCGTCAGCAGACCGCCCTGATCAAACCCGACGTAGCCCGGCGGGGCACCGATCAGGCGGGAAACAGCATGTTTTTCCATGTATTCCGACATGTCAAAACGCAGCAATTCAACGCCCAGACTGTCGGCAAGCTGTTTGGCCACTTCGGTTTTACCAACCCCTGTTGGCCCTGCAAACAGGTAGTTCCCAATGGGTTTTTCGGGTTCGCGCAAGCCCGCGCGCGACAGCTTGATCGCGGAAGACAGCGCCTCAATCGCCGTATCCTGCCCGAAAACCACACGTTTCAGCGAACGCTCCAGATCACGCAGCACTTCGGCATCGTCTTTGGACACATTCTTTGGCGGGATTCGCGCAATCTTGGCCACCACGGCCTCAATCTCTTTGGGGCTGATGGTTTTGCGCCGCTTGGAATCTGCCAGCAAATGCTGTGCAGCGCCCGCTTCATCAATCACATCAATCGCCTTGTCGGGCAATTTTCGGTCGTTGATATAGCGCGCGGCCAGTTCGACAGCGGTTTTGATCGCGTCATTGGTGTAGCGAATGTCGTGATGCTCTTCGAAATAGGGTTTCAGCCCCATCAGAATTTTGATCGAATCTTCAACAGTGGGTTCAACCACATCGATTTTCTGGAACCGACGCGACAAGGCGCGGTCCTTTTCGAAATGCTGGCGGAACTCCTTGTAGGTCGTGGACCCCATGCAGCGCAATTTGCCGCCCTGAAGCGCGGGTTTGAGCAGATTGGACGCATCCATTGCCCCGCCTGATGTCGCGCCTGCCCCGATGACAGTGTGTATCTCATCGATGAACAGCACTGCGTCGGGGTGGTCTTCCAGTTCCTGCATGACCGATTTCAGGCGTTCTTCAAAATCACCGCGATAGCGGGTGCCCGCCAGAAGTGCGCCCATATCCAGCGAATAGATGGTGGAATGCGCAAGAATTTCAGGTGTTTGTCCTTCGACAATCTTCTTGGCCAGCCCTTCGGCTATCGCGGTTTTGCCAACACCGGGATCGCCCACCAGAAGTGGGTTGTTCTTGCGCCGGCGGCACAGGACCTGAATGCAGCGTTCCACCTCGGACCCGCGGCCAATCAGCGGGTCCACTTCGCCCTTGCGCGCCTTGGCGTTCAGATCGACGCAGAACTTGCCCAATGCCGTTTCCTTGGCCTTTTCATCACTGCTGGCGGGGCCAGCCTGTTCCTCTTCCGCGCCGGAAACAGGGCGCGCTTCGGAAAAACTGGTGTTTTTTGCAACACCATGGGCAATGAAATTCACCGCATCATAGCGTGTCATATCCTGTTCTTGCAGGAAATAGGCCGCGTTCGATTCGCGTTCGGCGAAAATGGCGACAAGCACATTCGCGCCCGTCACCTCATTGCGGCCAGAACTTTGGACATGGATGGCCGCGCGTTGAATCACGCGCTGGAAAGCGGCCGTTGGCACTGCTTCGGACCCTTCCACATCGGTCACCAAAGATGTCAGTTCTTCCTCGATGAAGTCATTGAGGGTTTTGCGCAGCTCCTCCAGATCGACATTGCAGGCCTGCAGAACGCGGCTGGCATCCGGTTCGTCAATCAGTGACAAAAGCAAATGTTCCAGCGTTGCGAATTCGTGCCGACGGGAATTGGCCAAGGCCAGGGCCCCGTGGATGGATTGTTCCAGTGTCGCAGAAAATGATGGCACGTCAGACGCTCCTGTATAGTTTGATCTTCGGCCCATACCGCAAGATCAGTCTCGCCTCTTAATCTTAAACTTCGGTTTTATTTTCCGCCGTTCAAGTATTTTTTTTCCAACTTGGTCCCAAAGGCACGAAACAAGCACGGATTAAGCAGATCAGGCTGGTCAGAACTTGTCTTTAAGCGCGCGAAGATGCGCGAACACCTCGGCATCGCTGGCGCCGGGCAGTCCGACCGCGGCCTTCATGCGGGGGTCAGCGGCCCGCAGGAAAGGGTTGGTCTGGCGTTCCAGCGCAAGGGGCACAACTGCCATTGGCTTGCCGTCTTCTGCCATTGGCTTGCCGTCTTCTGCGTCTATTTTGCACTGGGCAATGCGGGCTTGCAAGTCGGGATTATCCCCATCCACACTTAATGCAAATGCGGCGTTCCCCTTGATGTAATCATGCCCGGAACAAATGACAGTGTCATCAGGCAGCGCCATCAATTTTGTCAGGCTGGACCACATCTGTTCTGCGGTGCCTTCGAACAGGCGCCCGCATCCCAGCGCCATCAGGCTGTCAGCGGTAAAGGCCAGCCGGCTTTCGGGGAAATGGAACGCGATATGGCCGATCGTATGTCCGGGCACGTCCAGCACCCGGCCCTGTTGGGTGCCGATAACAACCGGGTCACCTTCGGCCAGGGCGTGGTCAAGGGGGGGCAACCTGTGGGCATCCTTGCGCGCGCCCCAGACGGCCGCGCCAGTGGCTGCGCGCAAATCCTGCACGCCATCAATATGGTCGTTGTGGTGGTGGGTGATCAGAATATCCTGAAGTGTCCAGCCTTGCGCGGTCAGCGCCTGCTGAACAGGTGCCGCGTCGGGCACATCAATAACCGCTGTCCTGCCTGAAACAGCGTCATGAATCAAATAGGCGTAATTGTCCGCAAGGCAGGGGACAGCGTGCAACACAAAGGGCATGGTCTTTTCGCTTTCATCGGTTACAGTTATCCCAAGACTGCGCCAAACGGGCGGCATGTGCAACCAAGGCATCATCAAGGGGTGAAGGGCAAACCATGCATCACGATGTCCGTGCGCTGCGCGACTTCTATTACACAACATCCCTTGGGCGCGCGGCCCAGAAGGCCATGCGCGACCAGTTGCGCACCTTCTGGACGGACACATCGGGCCTGTCGGTGGCGGGGTTCGGCTTTGCGGCGCCCCTCTTGCGCCCGTTTCTGCATGAGGCTGCACGCGTGACCGCGCTGATGCCCGCGCAGCAAGGTGTGATGCACTGGCCCGCTGAATCCGCAAATCATTCTGTTCTGGTCGAGGAAACCAACTGGCCCGTGGCCACTGGCACAATTGACCGGCTGGTATTGCTGCACGGGCTGGAAACATCCGACCGGCCCGCCGCCTTGCTGGAAGATGCCGCGCGCGTGCTGAAAACAGGGGCGAAGGCCGTGTTCATCGTGCCCAACCGGTCGGGGCTTTGGGCCCGCCGCGACGGCACGCCCTTTGCCTTGGGCAGGCCCTATTCGCTGGGCCAGATCGAAACGCAACTAAAGGACCACGGCTTCGCGCTGGAAGGGCATTGTGCGGCGCTGTTTTTCCCCCCGCGCGACACCGCGCGATGGCTGCGATGGGCCATGACACTGGAACGGATCGGGCAAAAACTGTCGCGCTACCCTGCGGGCGGGGTTCTTGTTGTGCATGCACGCCGCATCAGCGACACGCCCGGAACGACCGGGCTGGTGGTGAAATCGCGCAAACCCTTGCGGGTTCTTGACGGGGTTACCCAGCCCGGGGCGCGTCCAGCGTGGTAAATGGTGTTTTTCACATACACCGAACTGCGGCAAATTGTCCTGCCCACGAAAGCCCGCCGCGCGGCATAAGGGAATCATCACCACTGCAAAAACGGGCCATCCCCGCAGGTGATTGCGCAAACAGACGGGGATGAAGGCCCCGCACTGCGGCAAAAACGGGATGCGGGGTAATTTTATGACCCGGATCATCAAGAAGTGGTTACCTTCGCGGTTGCGGCAGAAATGGACCTCTGCTAAACCCGCGCCGACCTCACATGCCGCGTAACTGTAGCATTCATAACATCGGGCCAGCGCGAGGCTTGATGAAAACCAGATGGAAGGGTGGACGTGTCCGAACCAGCTTCGATCTCCTCCGGCATCGCCGCGCGCTATGCCACTGCAATTTTTGAGTTGGCGAAAGAGTCAAAATCGCTCAAAGCCCTTGAAGCAGATGTTGACGCGCTGGATGGCGCGCTGACAGAAAGTGCTGATCTGCGCACCCTGATCACATCGCCGGTTTACACGCGCGATCAGGTTGCAACCGCGATTACTGCAATCGCCAGTAAAATGAAATTGTCGCAGAACGTGGCGGGCGCACTTGGGCTTATGGCCCAGAAACGCCGCCTGTTTGCCCTGCCGCATGTGCTGGCTGCACTGCGCACGCGCATCGCCCATGAAAAAGGCGAAGTCACCGCCGAGGTGACATCTGCGCAGGCGTTGTCCAAGGCACAGGAAACAGAGCTTGTCAAAACGCTCAAAGCGCGTATTGGCAAGGATATAAAACTGAAACTGGCTGTCGATGAATCCCTTATCGGTGGTCTTGTCATCAAGGTGGGCTCGCAAATGATCGATACCTCGATCCGTGCGCAGCTCGCGGCCCTCAAGAACAGTATGAAAGAGGTCGGATAAATGGGTATCCAAGCAGCTGAGATCTCTGCGATCCTGAAAGAGCAGATCAAGAACTTCGGTCAGGATGTCGAAGTCGCCGAAGTCGGGCGTGTGTTGTCCGTGGGTGACGGCATCGCGCGCGTCCACGGTCTGGACAATGTTCAGGCCGGCGAGATGGTCGAATTCCCCGGCGGCGTGCGCGGTATGGCGCTGAACCTTGAGGCCGACAATGTCGGTATCGTTATCTTCGGTGACGACCGCGGCATCAAGGAAGGCGACACAGTCACGCGCACGAAATCCATCGTGGATGTGCCGGTTGGCGACGCCCTTCTGGGCCGTGTTGTTGACGGTCTTGGCAACCCCATTGACGGCAAAGGGCCGATTGTAACGTCAGACCGTCGCGTCGCCGATGTGAAGGCACCGGGCATCATTCCGCGCAAATCGGTTCATGAACCCATGGCAACCGGCCTGAAATCCGTGGACGCCATGATCCCGATTGGCCGCGGCCAGCGCGAATTGATCATCGGTGACCGCCAGACCGGCAAGACCGCTGTGGCACTGGACACCATCCTGAACCAGAAAAGCTATAACGAAGCTGCCGGTGCGGATGAATCCAAGAAACTGTATTGTGTCTATGTCGCAATCGGTCAGAAGCGGTCGACTGTTGCGCAGTTGGTGAAGAAGCTGGAAGAAACCGGCGCGATTGAATATTCGATCGTTGTTGCCGCAACCGCGTCCGACCCGGCGCCCATGCAGTTTCTGGCCCCCTATGCGGCCACGGCCATGGCCGAGCATTTCCGCGACAATGGCCGCCATGCGCTGATCATCTATGATGATTTGTCCAAACAAGCTGTTGCTTACCGCCAGATGTCGCTGTTGCTGCGTCGCCCACCGGGCCGCGAAGCTTACCCTGGTGACGTGTTCTACCTGCACTCCCGCCTTCTGGAACGCTCTGCGAAACTGAACGAAGATCACGGTTCGGGGTCGCTGACGGCGCTGCCCATCATCGAAACCCAGGGCGGTGACGTGTCGGCCTTTATTCCGACAAACGTGATTTCGATCACCGACGGTCAGATCTTCCTTGAAACCGAATTGTTCTATCAGGGTATCCGCCCGGCGGTGAACACTGGTCTGTCCGTGTCGCGCGTGGGGTCGTCTGCGCAAACCGATGCGATGAAATCAGTTGCCGGTCCGGTGAAACTGGAACTGGCACAATACCGCGAAATGGCGGCGTTTGCGCAGTTCGGGTCCGATCTGGATGCGTCCACCCAGCGGTTGCTGAACCGTGGTGCGCGCCTGACTGAGCTGATGAAGCAAGGCCAGTATTCGCCCATGACCAACGCGGAAATCGTCTGCGTGATCTTTGCGGGCACCCAAGGGTATCTGGACAAGGTTGCCGTCAAGGATGTGGGCCGCTTTGAAAAAGGTCTGCTGGCCCATCTGCGCGGCAGCCACAAGGCGCTTCTGGATGACATCACCATAAATGACCGCAAGGTTAAAGGTGAGCTGGAACAAAAAATCCGCGCCGCTTTGGATGAATTCGCGAAAGACTTCGCCTAAGGGCGGGGTAACAGGAGGAGCGAATGGCAAACCTGAAGGACCTCAAGAACCGGATCTCCAGCGTTAAATCAACGCGCAAGATCACGAAGGCCATGCAAATGGTCGCGGCCGCAAAACTGCGCCGCGCCCAGGACGCCGCCGAAGCAGCGCGTCCTTATGCCGAACGTATGGCGAATGTGGTCAATGGCCTTGCGGCGTCTGTCGCAGGGTCGGAAACGGCACCGAAACTGTTGGCTGGAAGCGGGTCGGACCAGACCCATCTTCTGGTGGTCATGACGGCCGAACGCGGGCTTTGCGGTGGGTTCAATTCCTCCATCGTGAAGGCCGCGCGTGTGCGGGTTGCGAAATTGCTTGCCGAAGGCAAGACGGTCAAAATTCTGACTGTCGGCAAAAAAGGCCGTGAGCAGCTGAAGCGTGACCTGTCGGCGCATATGGTCGGTCACGTCGATCTAAGCGAGGTCAAGCGCGTCGGATATGAAAATGCAGCCGATATTTCGAAACGTGTGTTCGAAATGTTTGATGCCGGCGAATTCGACGTTGCGACCATTTTTTACAACCGCTTTGAATCGGTGATCAGCCAGATTCCGACACCGCAGCAGATCATTCCTGCCGAAGTGCCCGAAACCGATACGGCCAAATCCGAAACGCTCTATGATTACGAGCCATCGGAGGAAGCCATTCTGGAAGACCTGCTGCCACGGTCCGTGACCACGCAGATCTTCACCGCGCTTCTGGAAAATGCGGCGTCTGAACAGGGTGCACGGATGTCAGCAATGGACAACGCCACGCGCAATGCGGGCGACATGATCGACCGGCTGACCATCCAGTATAACCGCTCGCGTCAGGCCGCGATCACCAAAGAGCTTATCGAGATCATTTCGGGCGCGGAAGCGCTCTGACGAACCCGGAGAGACAAATAATGGCTTCAAATGGCAAAATCACACAGGTGATCGGCGCCGTCGTCGACGTGCAGTTCGACGGCGACCTGCCCCCTATTCTGAACGCGCTGGAAACCGACAATAACGGCAAGCGTCTGGTGCTGGAAGTGGCCCAGCACCTTGGCGAAAGCACTGTGCGCACCATTGCGATGGACGCGACCGAAGGTCTGGTCCGTGGCCAGCCCGTCAAGGACTCGGGCGAGCCGATCATGGTTCCCGTGGGCGACGCAACGCTGGGCCGCATCCTGAACGTGGTGGGCGAACCCGTGGACGAAGGCGCGCCGATTGACGCGACCGAACGCCGCGCGATTCACCAACCCGCCCCCGGTTTCGACGCGCAGTCAACAGAATCCGAGATTCTGGTGACCGGCATCAAGGTTATCGACCTGCTGGCCCCCTATTCAAAGGGCGGTAAAATTGGTCTGTTCGGTGGTGCTGGTGTGGGCAAAACCGTTTTGATCATGGAATTGATCAACAACATCGCCAAAGTGCATTCGGGCTATTCGGTGTTTGCCGGTGTGGGCGAACGGACCCGTGAAGGCAACGACCTGTATCACGAGATGATGGAATCCGGCGTTATCAACATCGACAACCTGTCGGAATCCAAAGTGGCGCTGGTTTATGGCCAGATGAATGAACCCCCCGGTGCGCGTGCGCGTGTGGCACTGACCGGCCTGACCCTGGCCGAACAGTTCCGCGACCAGTCCGGGACCGACGTTTTGTTCTTCGTGGACAATATCTTCCGCTTTACGCAAGCCGGTTCGGAAGTGTCAGCACTTCTGGGGCGTATTCCCTCCGCTGTGGGCTACCAGCCAACGCTGGCCACCGACATGGGCGCATTGCAGGAACGCATCACCTCGACCAAGGCAGGCTCCATCACCTCGGTTCAGGCGATTTATGTGCCTGCAGATGACTTGACCGACCCTGCGCCGGCCACATCCTTTGCCCACCTTGACGCGACCACCGTTCTGTCGCGCGCGATCTCGGAACTGGGCATCTACCCCGCTGTGGACCCGCTTGATTCCAACTCGCGCCTGATGGACCCGACCTATATCGGGGATGAACATTATCAGGTGGCCCGCGATGTGCAGGGTATCTTGCAGCGCTACAAGTCGCTTCAGGACATCATTGCCATCCTTGGCATGGACGAATTGTCGGAAGAAGACAAAATGACCGTGGCACGCGCGCGCAAGATCCAGCGCTTTCTGTCGCAGCCTTTTGACGTGGCAAAAGTGTTCACCGGGTCCGACGGTATTCAGGTTCCGCTTGAAAAAACCATCGCATCCTTCAAGGCTGTTGTCGCAGGCGAATACGACCACCTGCCCGAAGCCGCCTTCTACATGGTCGGCGACATTGACGATGTGATCGCAAAAGCCGAGAAGCTGGCCGCTGCGGCCTAAAGGGGGCCTTATGGCTGACATGATGCAATTCGAACTGGTATCGCCCGAACGGAAGCTTGCTTCTGTTCAGGCGCGCGCTGTGCAGATCCCTGCAGCAGATGGCGACCTGACAGCAATGTCCGATCATGCGCCCCTGATCACCACTTTGCGCCCCGGCGTTCTGGTGGTTGATGGTGCAGATGGGGAAACCCGGTTTGCCGTGACGGGGGGCTTCGCTGAAATCACCCCCAACGCGACATCTGTTCTGGCAGAACGCGCCTATCCTGCTGGGCAGGAAGGGCGCGACGCCTTGCAAGGGCTGCTTGACGAAACGCGCGCCAAAGCGGCAACGGCCGAAGGTCACGACCGCGATGCGCTGAACAAAACCGCGGACGATCTGGCCAACACCATCGCGACAATGTTCTGACGCCCCTTGGGCGCCAGTTCTTGCGACGCAATGGCGCAAGAGAAAAACGCGTAATTTGCGTCTGCCAGAACGTCCAGCTGCACAGATAGACCCCGCTGCACCATGTGCGGCGGGTTTTTTTAAAGCGTGTCGCGTTCATTCGCATTCACGCGACCCACTCTAACTTATTGAGTTCGCAGGTTCGAGAAGCGCAAAACCGGTTCCCACTTTTGCGCAACCTGCTCTAACCTCATGGTGTCGCGTGTCTTTTGCGCAAAACAGGTTCCCGCCTTTGACCAACCTGCTCAGCGCTGATCCGGCCCGTCAGCGTCAGATGTATCGCCCGTGTCCGTTTCAGAAACTTCATCATATTGCATCAGGTTTGACTGCGCCGCTTCTTGTGGCGTGTCAGCTGCTGGCGCGACAGGCGCATCTCCGCGCAAAACTTCGGGGTTGCGCAGCCAGATATCACGCTGTGCGAATGGTATTTCTATACCTTCCTGCTTGAAGCGTTCCGCAATCTGATGGCGCACTTCTGTGCGCACGCTTAACCCGAACCCCACATCGCTGATGACAATGCGCAGCTCAAATTCCAGGGCATCCGCCCCGAAATTGGTGAAATGCACCGCCGGCGCCGGGTCCAGCAGCGCCAAGGGCTGCGCATCCCCGATTTCCTTTAGGATACGTTCCACCTTGCGCGTGTCCGACCCATAAGCCACCCCCACAGGGATGATAACACGCCCGGTCTGGCTAAACCGCGTCCAGTTTGTCACGGTGCCCGAAATCAGGTCCGCATTGGGCACAATCACATCTGTCCGGTCAAAGGTTTCGATGATCGTAGAGCGCACCGAGATTGAGCGCACTGTCCCCATCGTGGTGCCAACCTCAATCCAGTCGCCTTCGGCTACAGGGCGTTCGATCAGCAAAATCAGCCCCGAAATGAAATTCGAAACAATGTTTTGCAGACCGAAACCGATCCCCACGGACAAGGCCCCCGCCACAATGGCAAGGCCGGACAGGTCAATGCCCGCAGTCGAAATCGCCACCAGCGCGGCAATAAATATGCCCACATAGCCAGTGCCGGAAATAACTGCCTTCTGCCCGCCCTTGTCGATCTTGGTTTTGGGCAGAACAGTCGACCCAAGCGCGCCTTGGACCATGCGTGTCAGCATGTAGCCGATGGAAAAAACGATTACGAAACTCAGGATATTGGTTGGTGATATGCGCGTTTCGCCAACACGGAACCCTTCGCGCAGCACTTGCCACAGTTCCAGCAACTCGGTCGGGCGAACGCCCCAGATCAGGGCGAAAACCGGCAAGGACAACAACACCAACGCGAAACTGATCAATGCAGGGATCAGCGCGTCGGGGTCATCAAGCTTGCGGGCCGTGACCATATCATATGTGTCTGACACCAATTGCGAGACGAAAATAAGCACCGCGACAACCCATAAGGACACAATCGCGGGAAACAACACCGCCTCGGCGGCCTGAACATAGCCGACAGCGGCAAAAACCGGGCTACCCGCACCAATCACCAGCGCCCCGCGCCCAAGGATATTGATCATCCTGTCAAAAAAGCGCCGCTCCTCGCCTTGGTCGGTGCACAGTTTGGCATGCAGCGTCATCAGCGACCCGAACCGCACAAGCACCAGCCCGGCCAGCACGATAATCGGAAACAGGATTACAGCATTCGCGGCGTCTGTCTGAACTTCTGGGTTGATGTATTCATATATCATCAGCCCTGCGCCCATGATCAGGCCCATGAGATGGGACAGGAAACGCCCCTCGCGGCGGCGGGCATCGGGCAGTTTCAAGGCCAGTTGCGGGGTTTCGACGACTGGGAAAATCTCCCCTCCGGCCCATCTGGCAGAAAAGTAGATGACCCCGAACCCAATCAGTGCAGTTGTCAGGTCACTGCCGATTTCGCCGATAATGCCGGTCAATTCCAGCGCGATGGCAACTGCAACAACAGCCGTCACCGGGACCAGAATCTGCGCAAGAGAGGCGATTTCTGCAAAAACCCGCTTGCTTTTGCGCGCCCCTTCTTCGTGCAGCAATTTGGCCACCGCATGTTCAATCCAGCGCCGCCCGCGCAACAATACGAAACCGGCAAACCCGATAAGCAACAGCACAATCGGCAGATTGGACCGGAATTCACGCAGGCGCGCAGGGTCATCCAGCGCGCCGGCCACTTGGGTGTAGAATGTAAAACTGCGCCCCCAGACCGCATCAGCAGCGGCCACCCAGTTGACGGGGTTCAACGGCGAGGGCCACAGTTCCAGCAGTGCTTCGGCCTGACGTTCGCGCAAGATGACGTCAATTTGCCGGATCAAGCCATCCGCGCGCCGAAACGCTTCTTGCGCGGCAATCCCGGGGGCCTGAAGGGCCGTAAGCTGTTCGGTCAACTCGGCGCGGCGCGTGGCGATTTCGGGGGCTTCAGACGTGCCTTCCTCGGGAACGGGGCCAAGTGCTGCGATCTGTTCACGAAGACTGGCAATCCGCGTCTGGTTGGCATCCTGCGCGGCCAGAAAACGCGCCCGGAACGTCACCAGTTCCTGACGCAACTCATTTAGGGTTGCATCATCAGCGGTGCCCGCATCAGTGATACTTTCCGCGCGCGCCGCGACATTGCGCCATTCGTCGTAATCCGGCGCAGTGCTGGCGGGCGGTTCAGAGGATTGCGCCAGCGCCCCGTTCGGGGCCGTGACACATGCTGTGGCGCAAAACAGCGCCAGAAGAAGACCTTTTATAAACTGCATGATACCAGACTATCAGGCTTCAAACACGGTTGGAAGGGCGCGCTGTTCACGGTCCAGCCAGCTTGGCACCGGCAGGTTCTTACTATGCAGGAATTCGGGGTTGAACAGTTTGGACTGGTAGCGCGTGCCATAATCGCACAGGATGGTCACAATCACATGCCCCGGCCCCATGTCGCGCGCCATGCGCACCGCGCCTGCCACATTCACCCCGGAAGACCCGCCCAGGCACAGCCCCTCTTCGGCCAGCAGGTCAAACACATAGGGCAGCGCTTCATCATCAGGGATTTGTGCACAAAAATCAGGGGTGAACCCTTCCAGATTGGCAGTAATGCGCCCCTGCCCGATGCCTTCGGTAATGGACCCGCCTTCTGACTTCAGTTCCCCGCTGGTGTAAAAGCTATACAGCGCCGCGCCCAGCGGGTCGGCCAGACCGATTTTCACGCCCCTGGGCTGCAGCACCTGCGCCACGCCCGCCAAGGTCCCGCCAGACCCAACGGCGCAGATGAATCCGTCCACCTTGCCATCTGTCTGGTTCCAGATCTCCGGTCCAGTGGTTTCCACATGTGCCTGACGGTTGGCAACATTGTCAAACTGGTTGGCCCAGATGGCGCCATTGGGTTCGGTTTTGGCCAGCGCTTCGGCCAGACGGCCAGAATAACGCACATAATTGTCGGGGTTGCGATAGGGGGCGGCGGGAACCTCGACCAGTTCGGCCCCGGCCAGCCGCAGCATATCCTTTTTTTCCTGACTTTGGGTTTCTGGAATAACAATCACGGTCCTGAACCCCATGGATGCGCCCACAAGCGCCAGCCCGATTCCGGTGTTACCTGCGGTCCCTTCCACAATCGTGCCACCCGGTTTCAGCGCACCGCGCGCCACAGCATCGCGGATAATATACAGCGCCGCGCGGTCCTTGACGGATTGGCCGGGGTTCAGGAATTCCGCCTTGCCAAGGATTTCGCAGCCTGTCGCCTCGCTGGCCTTATTCAGCCGGATCAAGGGCGTGTTTCCGATGGCCTGTGCAAGGTTTGCGTAGCGCGTCATCAGGTTTCTCCAATATTCTCAAGACCATGGAAAGGTATTTTAACGCGGCATCCGGGATGATGCCGCCCCGTGTGGGCCGGGAAGCCGGGTGTGGGCAGGCAGGGCGCTGTTACAGCCGCCCATACCGTTTTGCCGTGCGCGCATATAACCACAGGCCAAAACTGCCAAGGGCCAATGCACCGGGATAATCCAGCGGCCTGATGGTGCCAATCAGGGTTTGCCCCTGCGCAACGGCCAAAGCCCCCCAGACCAGCGCCACCAAACTGGCCAGCATTCCCAGCGCCAGCACAAGCACTGACGCCCTGTCGCCCAGCAGCAACAACACCGCGCCCAGAACCCCCAGCCATATGCCCGCCGTTGTGGCCAATGCAGCCCAATCCGGCATGACGTTCAGAAAATCCCCCAGACCGAACGGCGCGGGTAAATGAATGATCGCGCCAAGCGCATCATATCGCGCCAACACATATTCCAACGCCAAAAACCCGAAACAGGCTGTTCCGACAACACCGAATACGGTCACCAATACGCCACGCGCCCGTTTTTCCGCCATGATAGACTCCCGCAACTATTTTCTGCAGATTGCCTTGCGCTGCGGGCAGTGTCCACCCCCAAGCGGATATGCCCCCGCCCACCATCATTCCTGAGGGGGGCGTGACAGGCCCAAGGCAGGGGGTCCCGCGTATCGTGCGTTGCGCGACATGCTCTAGCAAAAATGCCCTGTCGCGCGGGCGACAGGGCATAAAATCAACACCGCTGCGACCTGCCTGTGTCAGGCGGCCATCAAGGCGCGCACTTCGCTTTCTTTCAACGTCAGGCGCGCGGCAACATAGGCATCCTGCCCCGCCATGCTGGCCAGTTCCGGAAACAGCGCCAACAATTCATCGCGCTGCCGATCATCCATACCGCCAAGGGTTTTTTGTCCGGGCTGGAAACTCTCGCTCCAAGCACCCTCGCCGCGAATAATCTGATGGGCGGCGAACATCACATGCACATAATGGACCGGCGCGGTTTCGCGTTCGATTCCCGCCTGACCAACAAGATGCAGGGCAGGCACAAGCACCTCATGTTCGCCAAACAGCACTTCCGCACGCTGGCCACTGATCAAAATGCGGTGCCACGGCGACACGCGCAAATCACGCTGCGGCATTCCGTCCCCCAAAGCGCCAGCGCGAATGATGACCGCTGCATAGTCGGGGTTCTGCGCCACGTCGTCTTGCGTCAATTCGCGTGATCCGGCCCAGACGACCGGCAGATAGCCGTTGTCACGGGTCATGACCAAATCACCGGGAACAATCTGCTCCACGGGGCGGGGTCCTTGTGCAGTGTCAATCAGCGTGCCTGCCACGAAACACGGCACTGTCACATCGTCATCATCGGTCAGCTTGTTGTCGCCGTCCGTGCCTTCGGTGATGGCCGTTTCAACTGTCGGCGTAGAGGCAACTTCGATGGAGAGAATGTCACCGGGAAGCCACGGCCCTTCGGGGCTGAAGCTGTCACTGGGCGAGATGAAGGAAATTTCCGACCCGTCCGCCGCGGTCACTGTAAACGCGCTTGTCTGTCCGAATTGCGTGAAGGTTTCGCCAGTATCAGGGTCGACCTTCGTAAAACCGCCCCAGAAGGTGTAAACTTCGGTCAGTTCATATTCAACACCGTCAATGATGGTGGTCGACCCTATGGGAAGGGACTGGTCCACTGTTCCGGGGACTTCTTCAAATTCAACCCCGTCCAGCACGCCAACCAGATCTGATACCGCAGGGTCCGGGTCATAGCTGAAAACTGTGCGGAAACTTCCTGTGTCGACACCTGCCCCGCTTAGCCTGATCAGGTCATTGATTGTCACAGACATAATAATTCACCCTTATTCGCAACACCGAAACGTTTGAAACCGGCCCGATCATAACGAGTTCATGACCATAACCTTAGCCGAGCGCTGCTTCATCAACGTATATAATAATCGTTAAGTTTCAGCGATACTCCCACAATGTGGCACAATAACGGCAATATCTTTGGTGATAAAGATAAAATGATCATCGATGCGCAAATCAAGGAAACAATAGGCGGCACAGTGCCAAATTGACGATTCTGCCGAAACGCTGGTCCAGTCCCCACGCTGGACCACGCGCGCCCACCCCAAAGCATGATGTTCAGGATTCGTTTACCTACGCCACCGCCCGGCCCTGAATGCCGGTTAAGCCAGAACCCGCCGATACAGGTGCCATGATGCATGTCCCAGCACGGGCAACACGACAAACAAGCCCAGAAACATGGGCAGCATGGCCGCAAACAACAGCGCCGCAATAATTCCGGCCCAGACAGACATGACCCACAAGTTCTGCATCACAGCCGAGAACGAGGTGATCATCGCAGTGATGAAATCCACTTCCTTGTCCAGCAACAACGGCAGGCTAATGACCGACAAGGCGTATAAAACCGCCGCCATGCTGCCGCCAATCGCGCCACCCACCAGCAGCATCATCAGGCCCGGCCCGGACATCAACATGTCGAATGTCGAACTGGTAATGGGGCGCAGCCCGAAAAACAGCGCGAAAATGGTATGCGCAACAAACACCCAGAACATGAACGCCAGCATGATGACCATCGCCATGGACGGCACCTGCCGGTCGCGCTGCGCAAAAACACATCCTGCAACCGCGGCCCAGTTCAGGTCCTTGCCCTGCTCAATTCTGCGGCTGACCTCATACAGGCCGGTTGCGGCAAAGGGGGCAAGCAAGGGAAACCCCACTGCGACGGGGATGAACCACCAGCTTTGCCCCGACGCCAGAAAGATCGCATAGAGCACCAGCCCGCCCAGCACATACACCAGAGAAAACGCCAGCCCGAAGATGGGGGCCTGCCTGAAATCCGACCAGCCCGCACGCAATGCGGCAGCAAGGTCCGAAAGG
Source organism: Roseinatronobacter sp. NSM (assembly GCF_052379845.1). Classification (NCBI taxonomy): domain Bacteria; kingdom Pseudomonadati; phylum Pseudomonadota; class Alphaproteobacteria; order Rhodobacterales; family Paracoccaceae; genus Roseinatronobacter; species Roseinatronobacter sp. NSM. Next base: position 110,736 of record NZ_JBQTCF010000004.1, read on the forward strand.
CCAATGGTTTGCGGCGCTGGCACTATGGACGGGGGGCGATGGGTGCCTTGACTGGTGTTGTCGCTCATGATGTCCTCCATTCCCTTTTCGGGAATGATAGGGGTGCGACATTATGTCATGCAAGCGAATTTACACGCCCGCACGCGCGCTTAGTCGCTGGCATTCGCTTCAGCGCGGGATTTGCCGGACACATCCATGGCCAGCGTGGCCGCCATGAACCCGTCAAGCGCGCCGTCCAGCACCCCTTGCGTGTCCGAGGTTTCATGCGATGTGCGCAAATCCTTTACCATCTGGTAGGGGTGCAGCACATAAGACCGGATCTGGTTGCCCCAACCGGCATCGCCCTTGGCGTCATGGGCCGCTTCAATCGCTTCAGTGCGCTTGCGCAACTCCATCTCATACAGGCGCGATTTCAGCGCGTTCATCGCAATTTCACGGTTCTGGTGCTGCGATTTCTGGCTGGATGTGGTCACAATACCCGTGGGAATATGGGTAATCCGCACCGCCGAGTCGGTGGTGTTGACATGCTGCCCCCCCGCCCCGGATGAGCGATAGGTATCAATGCGGATATCAGACGGGTTGATCTCAATTTCGATATTGTCATCAACAACCGGATACACCCAGACCGAGCTGAAAGAGGTATGCCGCCGCGCCGACCCGTCAAAGGGTGAAATCCGCACCAGACGGTGCACACCGGATTCCGATTTCAGCCAGCCATAAGCATTATGGCCTGAAATCTTGTAAGCCACGGACCGGATGCCCGCTTCCTCGCCTGCGCTTTCGGACATCAATTCGACCGTGTAGCCCTTCTTTTCGGCCCAACGCACATACATGCGCGCCAGCATCGACGCCCAGTCGCAACTTTCGGTGCCGCCCGCGCCCGCGTTGATTTCAAGGAAGGTGTCGTTGCTGTCCGCTTCGCCATTGAGCAGCGCTTCCAGTTCCTTGGCAGCGGCGGATTTGGCCAGTTTGCGCAACTCCTCCTCGGCCTCGGCCACCACTTCGGTGTCACCCTCGGCCTCGCCCAGTTCAATCAGGCCGATCTGGTCTTCCAGTTCCTGCGCGATGCTGCGGTAGGTTCCCAGCGCATCCGCCAGAAGGCGGCGGTCGCGCATCAGGGCCTGTGCGCGGGCGGGGTCATTCCACAGGTCGGGGTTTTCAGTCATCGCATCGAATTCTTCCAGCCGGTGCGGCGCGGTTTCGATATCCATCCGCTGGCCAAGCAAGGCAAGTGATTTGCGGATCGCGTCAATGGTGCTAAGCGTCTCTGCGCGCATGGGGATCGTCCATTCCTGAAGCTGAAAGCTGGGCTTGTCCATAGCGCGACGACGCATCAGGGGCAAGTCGCCCGACCTGTGATCTTGTTTGCACGCGGCCGGTTCTTTGTATGAAGCCAGGCCATCATCAGCGGTTGTGGTGGGTTTTGGGGTGAAGGGGCGTTGAAGAAATGCCCAAGGCGCGGCGCAAAGGGCGCAGCCCGCCGCGCCATCGGCGGGCCGTCCCGCAGCCTGCCGATGCCCTGAAGGCGCGCCAAGCTTTTCGAGTCAGGAGTATGCCGCCTGCATAAAGTGAACGTCACTGACGTCGGATCGGCAGACCCCGGCCCGCTGACAGTGCGGGCTACATCCAAGGATAAAGGGCAGGTTCAACCTGTGCCCTAATACAACCCACCCGTGGAAACTGTGCCGAAACTTGCAGCCCCTCCGCCGCCGTCCCTGCCACTGGTGCGGTCATCGGGCAACTGGCCACGGCCTGAATCCTCGCGCTGCAATTCCTGATAGGACTCGCCGGGTTCAAACATCGGCAAATCGCCCCCCAAGGTAAACCCGCCATCGATAATGGCCGCCAGACCGAAGATCGGCTCCACCCCCTCGCGGAAGAATTCGGCAATGACATTCGGGCCAGTTGCCCCTTCGGGCAATCTTGCCCCTGAATGGCGGTCGATATTTATAAAATACCCGCCCGATGGCACGCGAAAGCGGCTGCCGCCGTATTTCTTGACGGCTTCTTGCATGAATTCGTTAAACACAGGGCCGCACATGGTGCCGCCCCCTGCACCGCGCCCCAACGGGCGGGGCTGGTCATAGCCGATATAACACCCGGCCACGATATTGGACGTATAGCCCACAAACCAGACGTCGCGCGCTTCGTTGGTGGTGCCGGTTTTTCCGGCGGTGGGCACGGGCAGGTTGACTGTGCGTGCCGCCGTGCCGCGCTGCACCACCCCTTCCATCATCGAGGTCAGCTGATACGCCGTGACCGCATCCATCACGCGCTGGCGCTGCGATGTAATCCAGGGCGCGCGCCCTTCCGGCAGGCTTGCTTCGCTGCAATCAACACAAGTGCGCTGGTCATGGCGATAGATGGTCTGGCCCCAGCGGTCCTGCACGCGGTCCACAAGCGTGGGTTCAACCCGCTCGCCCCCATTGGCAAACATCGCATAGGCCGCAACCATACGAAACAATGTGGTTTCCTGACTGCCAAGTGCCGCCGCCAGATATTGCTGGGACCTGTCATAAACCCCGAACCGTTCGGAATAGCCGCCCACAACATCCATGCCGATTTCCTGCGCCAGACGCACGGTCATCAGGTTGCGCGACATTTCAATGCCTGTGCGCACGGGCGTGGGGCCATAAAACTGGTTGCTGGCATTGGTGGGCCGCCAGATACCTTGCACTGTTTCCACCTCTATGGGGGCATCAATGACGATGGTGGCGGGCGTAAACCCGCTGTCCAATGCTGCGGCATACACAAACGGCTTGAACGCCGAACCGGGCTGGCGTTGGGCCTGTGTGGCGCGGTTGAACACCGAATATTCATAGGAGAACCCGCCCTGCATGGCGATGACACGGCCAGTATTGACATCCATTGCCATGAAACCGCCCTGCACTTCTGGCACCTGCCGCAAGGACCAGCGCTGGAAATTACCGGCATCATCGGTAACGCGGCGCACATGGACCACATCCCCCACTGTCAGATTGTCCGACAGCGACCCGCGCGCCCAGTTTATATCAGGGCGGTTGACGACATGGGGCGTATCCACATCGGCGCGCACATCTTCAATACCCAGCCGCACCTGATCGGGCGAAGCGTCCAGCACAACCGCAGGATACCAGCGCCCGCCAAGGGTAATGTCGCGCGCCACTTCAACCCGGGCCAGCGCCGCACGCCACGCAGCCTCGTCCAGCAGATCTTCCGCCTCCAGCCGCTCGCCGCTGGGGCGCAACTGGCCACGACTGCGGTCATAGTCTTCCAGCGCCCTTTGCAGCGCATGGGCCGCATGGGTCTGCATCTCGGGGTCGATGGTGGCGCGAATGCTCAGACCGCCGGTGAAGAATTCCTCCTCGCCGAAGGTGCCCGAAAGCTGGCGGCGCACTTCATCGGTGAAATAATCGCGCGGCGGGATAATGTCGCGCGGGCTGGCAAAATCGCCCGATTGCACGGTCAGCAGGGGCAGTTCGCGCGCGCGGTCATGTTCGGCGCGTGAAATATGGCCATTGCGCAGCATTTCGCCCAGCACATAATTGCGCCGCGCAACAACGCGGTCGCGGTTGCGCACAGGGTGGTAGTTTGACGGGGCCTGCGGCAAGGCCGCCAGAAACGCCGCTTCATGAAGTTCCAGATCATCCAGCGTCTTGTTGAAATAGGTCTGCGCGGCGGCAGTCACCCCATAGGAATTCTGGCCCAGAAAAATCTCGTTCAGATACAGCTCGAGGATCTGGTCCTTGGTCAGTGTCCCTTCCACGCGGCTGGCAAGGATAAGTTCCTTGATCTTGCGCTCTCCGGTGCGGTCGCCTGACAGCAGAAAGTTCTTCATCACCTGTTGGGTAATCGTGGACGCCCCGCGCACATTCCGCCCCCGAGAGGCGATGGCTTCATACCCGGCAACTGCAATCGCGCGCGGGTCAAACCCGGCATGGATATAGAAATTGCGGTCCTCGGCACTGATAAAGGCATTTTTCACCAGTTCGGGAATATCGGCCACAGGGGTGAAAAGCCGCCGTTCGATGGCGAATTCGTCAATCAACCGCCCTTCGCCGGAATAAATGCGGCTGATGGTGGGGGGGGTGTAATTGGCCAGTTGTTCATGGCTTGGCAAATCCTGCCCATACATCCAGAACACACCGCCTATGGCCAGTGCGACAAAAAACACAGCCGTTATGGCGAAGCTGAACAAACCGCCAAAAAAAGATAGAATCGTCCTGAGCACGCGTTACCCCTTGCACCGAATGGCGCGCTTATACGCCCATTCGCGCAGCGCGTCAAAAACCCCCGCTTCACGATTTCGGGTTTCGGACAAAACCCGCCGCCGCAGGCCCGCCACGCCCGCGCCTGCGCGCTATTGGCGGCGCAACAGGCTTTGGGCCTGATCTTCGCGCAGCCATGTTTCAATGGCATCGGCAATCGCGCCCGCCATGCGCGATATCCAGTCAGGATCGCGCAGATTGGCCATATCGCGCGGGCTGGACATGAACCCCAGTTCAATCAGCACCGACGGCATGTCAGGGGCGCGCAATACGCTGAAGGCCCCGGCCTGCACGGGGCGGCGATGCAACCGCAGCCCGGTCTGTGCAATGCCCTGCACCAGCGCTTCTGCCAGATGGCGCGAACGTGGTGCCGTATCCTGCCATGCAACCGACATCAGCACACGGGCAATTTCATCGCTGGTGCGCGCAAGGTCCACCCCCGCCAGAATGTCCGCGCGGTCATGGCGTTCGGCCAGATAGGCGGCGGCGGAATCGCCCTCGCCCTCGCCCAGCAGGTAAACAACGGTTCCCGTGGCCAGCCCTTCGGGCAGCGCATCGGCATGCAACGAAATGAACATATCGGCATTGGCGGCGCGCGCGGCCCTGATGCGCCCGTCAAGGGACACAAACACATCGGCGTCGCGCGTCATGGCCACATCGACCAGATCGCGGCGCAGCAATTCCTCGCGCAGGGTGCGCGCGAAGGCCAGCACCAGATCGGATTCGCGCACACCGTCGCGTTCGGCGCCCGGATCAACCCCGCCATGGCCGGGGTCCAGCATGACAACAGGGCGCCGCCGTTGGGGATTGCGCCCTGCCACATCGTCTGACGCGGGTGGGTGCAACAGGCCCGCGGGGTTGCGCGCAAGAAAATCCTGTTCTGGCATTGCGCGCTGTTCGAAGTGGTCGCGCGCCACGCGTGCCAGCACCACCTGAATGCGCGCCAGCCCAGTTTCAGGGTCAATGCGCTGGTCAACCTGTTGGGGCAGGAATGGCCCGTCCATATCCAGAACCAGCCGCGCCCAGCCATTGCCAAGCTGCCCTTTGCGCATGTTGCGCACCCCGACAGCGGGCAGCGCGACCACATCGCCCGCCTGCGCCCAGTCCACTGTTCCCAGATCCAGCACAAGACGCGGCGGCAGGGGCAACACGCGCACCCGATAGGGCACCGCCTGACTTAATGTCAGATCCAGCGTGATGGTGTGTGCATCCGCCTGAAGCTGCGTGCCCTGTGGCAAGATGCGGGCCTGCGCCCCCAGACGATTCTGCGCCTGTGCGCCCAGTGCCACCGATGATGCAACCAGAACACAAAAGACCCATAGCACCGCCTTCTTGGGCGAAATGACGTTCCTGCCGCTGTTCACCTGTCTGCCCGCTGCACTGCCCCTGTCCGGGCGCGACCCTACACCCAACTGCACCATTCGCAAATGCCCATCGCGCCGCTGTGCAGCGGGATTTGCCCGCCGCGCGATCAAATCTGCGAAAGCGGCGTTTTGTCCATATCCTTTGGGTTGATTCTACGGGGTCGACAGGGTTTAAGAAGGCAAAGAACAATTTTCCGGCCTTTGGCTGCACTGCAGCGCAAGGCCAGTTTCACAAGGAGTAGCGTATGACCCTTCCCGTGACCGACACCGCCCTTATCGGAACCTGCATGGCGGCGGCGGCCCTTGGGGTTCTGGTATTGTCCAGCGCCGGCGGGTCCGCCCCGGTGGACACAGCTGCGCAAACGCAGGCAGCCGTGTCCACCCAACCCGACACCGCAGATGCGGCGCTGGCACAACTGGGCGCGCAACCCGTGCCCGACACAATCGCAGTGGACGCCGAATTCGGCGAGAAGGTGCGCAGCTACCTGTTGCAAAACCCCGAAGTCATTTTCGAAGCGGTGGCCGAGTATGAAATGCGCAACACCGCCTCACAGGCCGACATGGACCTTGCGCTGATTGACGCCAATTATGACGAGATTTTCAATGACGGGGTGTCATGGGTGGGCGGTAACCCGGACGGGGACCTGACGCTTGTGGAATTCATGGATTATCAATGCGGGTTTTGCAAACGCGCCTATCCCGAAGTGACGGATTTTCTGGAACAGGATGGCAATGTGCGCCTGATCATCAAGGAATTCCCAATCCTTGGGCCAGAGTCCGAACTGGCATCGCGCTTTGCAATTGCAGTCAAGAAAATGGCGGGCGATGACGCCTATGGTGCCGCGCATTCCGCCCTGATCCAGCATGAGGGGCGCTACAGCCCCGACATGCTGACCGATCTTGCCGCCGATCTGGGCCTTGACGGTGACGCGGTGCTGGCGATGCTCAATGATGACGACATCACCAGCATTCTGGCTGATAATCGCGCGCTGGCCCAACGCCTGCAAATCAGCGGCACGCCCAGCTTCATCATGGAAACCGAATTCCTGCGCGGTTTTGTGCCCGCGGATACGCTGGCGCTGGTGGCTGAAAACCTGCGCGAGTAAACGCAGCCCCCCAATTCAGGCACGATCCGCCCCCGGCCGCCACCTTGCGCCGGGGGTTTTCATATCCGCACTGCGAAGGCCACCTTGACGCCCCGCTGTTTTACAGGCACTTCGCGCACATGCTGCATATAGACGACATATCATTCTCCATCGAAGGCAGGCCCCTGTTTGAAGGGGCGTCAGCCAATATTCCAACAGGCCACAAGGTCGGGCTGGTCGGGCGCAACGGCACGGGAAAAACCACGCTGTTTCGCATGATCAAGGGCGATCTGCCACTGGAAGGGGGGGCGATCACGCTGCCATCGCGCGCGCGCATCGGCGGCGTCGCGCAAGAAGTGCCGTCATCGTCAACGTCGCTGCTGGAAACAGTCCTGCAAGCCGATGTGGAACGCGCCGCCCTGATGGCGGAAGCCGAAACCACAACCGACCCCGCCCGCATTGCCGCCGTGCAAACCCGCCTTGCCGATATTGACGCATGGTCCGCCGAAGGGCGCGCAAGCGCCATCCTGAAGGGGCTGGGGTTTGACACCGCCGCACAAGCGCGCCCCTGTTCGGATTTTTCGGGCGGCTGGCGGATGCGGGTTGCGCTGGCGGGTGTGCTGTTTGCACAGCCTGACCTGTTGCTGCTGGACGAACCGACCAACTACCTGGACCTTGAAGGCGCGTTGTGGCTGGAAAGCTATCTGGCCAAATACCCGCATACTGTTCTTATCATCAGCCATGACCGCGGCTTGCTGAACCGCGCTGTCAGCCATATCCTGCATCTGGAAGACCGCAAACTGACGCTGTATGCGGGCAGTTACGACACCTTCGCGCGCACCCGCGCCGAACAGCGCGCCGTTCTGGCCGCCGAGGCGCAGAAAGTGTCGCTGAAACGCGACCATATGCAGAAATTCGTGGACCGTTTCCGCGCAAAGGCGTCCAAGGCAAAACAGGCGCAATCGCGGCTGAAAATGCTGGAAAAGCTGACGCCCATCACCCCGCCAGCGGAAGCCGCGCGCCATGTTTTCACCTTTCCTGCGCCAGAAGAACTGTCGCCGCCCATTTTGCGGCTGGACGGGGTTGCCGTGGGCTATGGCGGCCCGCCCATTCTGCGCGGGCTGGAACTGCGCATTGATCAAGATGACCGCATTGCCCTGCTTGGGCGCAATGGCGAAGGCAAATCAACGCTGTCGAAATTGCTGGCTGGCAAGCTGGAAGGCAACGGCCAGCTGACGCGCGCCAACAAGCTGCGCGTGGGGTATTTCGCCCAGCATCAGGTGGATGAACTGGACCTGGATGAAACGCCCCTGCAACATCTGCAGCGCATGCGCCCGACGGAGGCGCCGCCGCGCCTGCGCGCGCGGCTGGCAGGCTTCGGTCTGATGGCCGATCAGGCGGAAACAGTGGTTGCACGCCTGTCGGGGGGACAAAAAGCGCGCCTGTCGCTACTGCTGGCCACGCTGGATGCGCCGCATATGCTGATTCTGGACGAACCGACAAACCACCTGGACATCGAATCGCGCGAAGCGCTTGTGGATGCGCTGACTGTTTATACCGGCGCTGTGGTGCTGGTCAGCCATGACATGCATTTGCTGTCACTGGTGGCCGACAGGCTTTGGCTGGTGTCCGGCGGCAAGGTCACGCCCTATGAAGGTGATCTTGAAAGCTATCGCGCGTTCCTGCTGTCCAATGATGACAAACCCGCGCGCGAAAAACCCAGCGCGCCCAAACCCAAACGCGCCACCCGTGAAGATATTGCAACCCTGCGCAGCGAGCTGCGCAAGGCCGAAGCCCGCATCGAAAAGCTGGAAGACATGCGCAGCAAACTGGCCACAAAACTGGCCGATACCGAACTGTATGAACAGGGCCGCGAAGGGGATCTGGGCGTGTGGCAGCGCAAATATGCTGAAGTGATGGACGCGCTGGACCGCGCGGAAACCATGTGGGTGGCCGCGCAAGAAGCACTGGACGGCGCACAAAACGCCTGACGGCGACAAGCGGGCCTACCCCATCAGGGCCGTGTCCTTACCCATTTCGTCATAGCGGATTTTCAGCCGCTGCAGCGCAATGCGCAACACAATCTTGCCCGACCGCGCGGACCACCCCAGCGCGGTTTCAGCCGCTTCCACCCCTTGCAGATAGCAGCAACACCGCAGCGCAATATCCCCCAACCCCGGCCCCAGATCGCGCAGCACATCCAGCACGCGCAGCCGCGCCGCCCGTGTTCCGGGGGCTGCAATATTTGGACCGGGCAACTTGCGCGCCTTCAGCACTTCGACAAGGTTTTCAACAGGCTGCAGCGGCACATTGTCCAGCTGGGCCATGACATAATCCTCGCGCAGGCGTTCGGCGACAGCGGCAAGGTCGGGGTGCAAAAACAGCTTGCCGGATTTTTCCCGCCGCCGCGCCAGAATGCTGACAGGGGTTTCAGCCGGGCCATAGCGCGTCCGCCGTCCTGCGCCCTGCGCATCCGCTGCGGGCGCATGCGCATCATTGGCCCCATGCGCCAACAGCGCCGCTTCGCCCGTCGGGGTAATCCGGTAACACGCCACCCGCCCGGGCCGCGAACAACATATCCAATCCTGCAGGGCCATAACTTCGGCGATATCCCGGTCCAGCACCGCAATGCGCTGTGTGGTGCCGCTGCCGGTTTCCAGAATGACCACGGCCTTGGGCATCTGGGCGGCCACCACCAGAACCGCGCCCGGCGTTTTCAGGTGGCGCAGCACAGCCATCACATCTTCGTCGGTGCCTGCAGCCCCAAGACTGGGGGGCACAGCGCCACTTTTGGCAGGTTTCATGACAGGTTCCCTTCGGTATGGACCGGGCAATGGTGCGCGTATGGCGTTGTCCAGACGGGTCAGCGCGTCATCAACAAGCGGGTCATCGCGGCGATTTTCAAACCTGCGCACCTGCCGCAACACTGTTGAGGCATGACACCCCCGCTTGCGGGCAATCGCGCGCAAGGACAGCCCCCCCGCCGTGTGCGACAGATACACCCTGACCCCCTCGGGCACCCAATCGGGTAGCGTCTCCACCTGACAGGGGTGGGGGTCTGCGGGTCGGCACGGGTTCGCACTCATCAGGATCATGCTCCTTTTTCACAACACCACCTAAGATTGCATTGGTTACCGATTTCTAAACAATCGAGCGTCCGGCAATCATGACTAAGAAACAATAAACCCTGCTGAACGCATCGCGCGCACCCGCACAAGTCACGCAACACTCGGTTTTCCATGGCAAGATGGGGACCTTGACGATTCAGGAGTTCGGGAATGAAGACGCTGCGCAACAATTTGGAAACAACAATTCGCCCTCGCCTTTTGGTTGTGGCAGCGCGGCATGCAACAGAGGATTACTGCCGCGATAGCGTTCTGCCACGGGTGTTGGGCCTGCCACTGGCAAGCGCCCTGCCCCCGCCGCAACAGGCAATCCACCAGCTGACAATGCTGGAAACAGACATGGAACAGGCGCGGCGCTACCATGATGCGCGCTGGCGCGTGGCCGAACATGTTTTGGTGATGGCGGCGCTGATGGCCGAAACGGCCACGCTGCGCGCACAGCAAAACGGGACCATCCCTTTGCGTGCAGTTCAGGCATGCTAGCCACGCGGCCCCCGCGGCCCCCGTGCCGTGGCCGCGGGCACGTCAGTCGGCGGTGGGCTGCGCAGCCGCGTCTTGCACCGCAGCAAGCGCCATATCCAGAACCTCTGGCCCGGCGCCGGCGCGATGCGCGTTTTCAGACAGCACACGACGCCATGCCCGCGCCCCCGGCTTGCCCGCAAAAAGCCCCAGCATGTGGCGCGTGATGCTGGCCAACCGCACGCCCCGCGACACTTCGCGCTGGATATACGGGCGCATGGCCTGCAGCACGTCAAACGCATCGCGGCCCTGTGCCATGTCCCCAAAAATCATATCATCGGCATCTTGCAAAATATCGGCAGGCCGCTGATACGCCGCACGCCCGATCATCACGCCGTCAAGCCCCTGATCCAGCAAATCACGCGCCTGCACCAGCGACGTGACACCACCATTGACCGAGATATGCAGGTGGGGAAATGCAGCTTTCATCGCCACAACCAGCGGGTAATCCAAGGGTGGAATTTCGCGGTTGTCCTTGGGCGACAAGCCTTGCAGCCACGCCTTGCGGGCATGAATGATGACACGGCGCACCCCCGCCTTGTCAAGCGTGTCCAGAAACCCCGGCAGCACAGTTTCGGGATGCTGGTCATCTACGCCGATGCGGCATTTCACGGTCACTTCGGCAGGGCTGGCCGCGATCATGGCGGCGCATATCTCCCCGACAAGCGCGGGATGTTCCATCAACACCGCCCCAAAACTGCCAGATTGCACCCTGTCGGACGGGCAGCCGCAATTCAGATTGATTTCCTGATATCCCGCCTGAAAACCAAGCGCTGCCGCCTGCGCCAGTTCACGCGGATCAGACCCGCCCAGTTGCAGCGCGACCGGATGCTCGGCGGCGTCATGGTCCAGCAAATGCACCGCCCCCCCCCGCACCAGCGCGGGCGCGGTCACCATTTCCGTGTAAAGCAGGCTGTGGCGCGAAAACTGACGATGGAAGAACCGGCAATGCCTGTCGGTCCAGTCCATCATCGGGGCAACGGACAGGCGGGAATTGTCGATTTCCGTTTTTTTTATTGGCTTTTCCAGCATATATCCTGTTTCTCACATCGTCGTATTTGGCGCCGAACTGGCATATTTGGACGGATACATCCACCCTGGCACGTTATGGAATACCAGAAAACCACGTTTGGGATACCGAAAATGGGCACAACCATCGAACGCAAACGGGCAGATGTGTGGATTGTCACTTCTGTAACTGACCCGGCAACAGCAGAACTTGTCACGGGGTCAGGTGTTGGCATTTCCTCGGGCTTGCTGTGCTGGGTGGTGGCCATGGGGGCCTGTGCGACGCCCAGTATTGGGCATGTGAGATCAGTGCTCCGGGGCATACCGTCAGCTTGGGGCCCGTAACGCGGGACGGGATCATACCCGGGATCGGGGACCCGGGGCGCTTGGCCAGACAGCAGGGGGGGGCTGAAGGCGGGATGGCCTGAAACAGTCACCCATGGCGCGGGCTTCATCCAAGTGCCAACGTCCCCTTCAGGCCAAACTCATCAAAAAACCCAAGACGCCCCCCAACCTGCAGCCTGAACATAATCCAAGCATTTTCCCGCCGAGCGATTTGCAGGCCTGCACGGGGATCCCTAGCTTCAGGACAGGCGCGCGGCGAACCTGTCGCGCACTGCCCATAAAACAGGAGATTGCAATGAGTTTGAAGAAAATCCTCGCCTCGACCGTGCTGGCCGCATCCATGGCGGGTGCCCCTGTGCTGGCACCTGTGGCCATGGCCCAGGACCAGATCGATGGTGCAGCCATTGCCGCCGAAAGCGATATGGTCGATGCCTTCATCGAAGCGGCGCTGGCCGTCAATGAAGTCCGCGAAGGATATATGGCCCGGATCGAGGCGGAATCAGACCAGAATGCCCAGATGGAAATTCTGGAAGCCGCCGACGCAGCCATGCTGCAAGCCGTGGAGGAAACGCCGGGTATTACGCTGGACGAATACATTGCCATCGCCAATGCCGCAGCAGAAGACCCTGAACTGGCCGCGCGCATCGATGCCCGCTTTACCGAAGCGCATATGGGCGGCTGACGCCCCGTCAGAGTGTGAACACAATAAAACGGGCGGGGTGCACAAACAGCACCCCGCCCTTGTTTTGTGCCGCCGCCCAGCGGCGTATAGCGTATTGCACAAAATCGGGAACCGGAGTCATGCAAAAAAAACGCGCGACCCTAAAGGGTTAGAATGGGTCGCGTGAATGCCAATGAACGCGGGCACACACTCTAGCGTTCGATCGTGACACGTTCCATGCGGTCAGGCGTGCCGACCACGGCACCATTGCCACCCGTGCCGCGCTTGATGGCGTCCAGCACCTCGAACCCGTCCATCATCTGGCCCACAACAGTATATTGCCCGTTCAGATGGGGCGCAGGGGCGAACATGATGAAAAACTGGCTGTTGGCGCTGTCGGGGCTTTGTGACCGCGCCATCCCGACGACACCGCGTTCAAAGGGTTGATTGGTGAACTCCGCGCGCAGATTGGGCAAATCCGACCCGCCAGTGCCCCAACGGCGTGGATTGGACGCATCCTTACCATGTTCCACATCGCCCGTCTGGGCCATGAAGCCGTCAATCACGCGGTGAAACACCACGCCGTCATAATCGCCACGTTCGGCCAATGTGACCAGACGTTCCACATGGTTTGGGGCCAGATCGTCGCGCAGGGCTATGCGAATTTCGCCCATAGCTTCGCCAGCCACATCAATGACCATTACAGGGCCGGAATGGTCCGCAGGCACCGAAGTGTCGGCATTGGCGCGCGTCACGCTGTGCCATGACGCACCCAAAATACCCAGACCAACCGCGAACAGACCTGCAAACAGCAGTTTATCACGCATCAGCGGCCACCTTCACGCTGATCATCTTGTCAGGGGTCGCAGGCGGTTCGCCGCGGGTAATGGCGTCGACATGTTCCATGCCGGAAATGACGCGGCCATACACGGTATATTGACGGTTCAGGAAATGGTTATCCCCGAAATTGATGAAAAACTGGCTGTTGGCGCTGTCGGGGTTTTGCGACCGTGCCGCGCCCAAGGTGCCACGATCATGGGGCACGCCGGAAAATTCCGCCTTCAGGTTGGGCAGGTCAGACCCGCCGGTGCCTGCGCGGCGCAGGTCGAAATCACGTTCGGTATTGCCATTGGCCACATCGCCGGTCTGGGCCATGAACCCTTCAATCACGCGGTGAAACACAACATTGTCATACGCCCCGGCACGCGCCAGTTCCTTCATGCGTGCGCAATGCCCCGGCGCCACATCGGGCAGCAGTTCGATTGTGACAGTGCCGGTTTTCAACTCCATCAGGATGGTGTTTTCGGGGTCTTTGATCTCGGCCATCTTTGGCGCTCCTTCTGATCTGGTCTGGGGCGCAACCTAATGCGTCTTGTCCCCAAGGAAAAGCCCCGCCTTGCGCATGTGTTGTGCGGCATTGGGCCGACTTGGCATTGACCCCGCCCCCCCTTTCGCGCCAGATAGCGGCAACGTGATCAGGAAGGGGACAGGCGACCATGGCTTTCAAAACGCTTGACGAGGTTGATTTTGCAGGCAAGACAGCATTGGTGCGGGTGGACATCAATGTTCCTGTAAGTGACGGGCGCGTGACAGACGCCACGCGCATTGACCGGATCGTGCCCACCATCACCCATATCACCAATGCTGGCGGCAAGGCCGTGGTGCTGGCACATTTTGGCCGCCCCAAGGGCAAGCCCGTTCCCGAAATGTCGCTGGCGCTGGTGCGCCCCGCACTGGAAGCGGCCCTTGGCGCGCCTGTGGCATTTGCCGACAACTGTATCGGGATTTCCGCCAAGAAAGCCGTGTCCGAATTGCCGGCAGGGGGGGTTTTGTTGCTGGAAAACACCCGTTTCCACGCGGGCGAGGAAGCAAATGACCGCATGCTGGCCGCCGGAATGGCCGCCTTGGGCGATATTTATGTGAACGACGCGTTTTCCGCCGCCCACCGCGCCCATGCGTCCACCGAAGGGCTGGCGCATTTGCTGCCATCCTGCGCGGGCCGCTTGATGGAGGCCGAGTTGAAAGCGCTGGACGCCGCCCTTGGCACGCCCGAACGCCCCGTTGCGGCCATTGTGGGCGGTGCCAAAGTGTCCACCAAGCTGGATTTGCTGTCGAACCTGATTACCCGCGTCGACCATCTGGTGATCGGCGGGGGCATGGCCAATACGTTTCTGGTGGCGCAGGGGCTGGCCATCGGCACATCGCTGGCCGAACGCGACATGGCCGATACGGCGCGCGACATCCTTGCGCAGGCGGATGAAGCGGGCTGCACCATTCACCTGCCCCGCGACATTGTGATCGCGCGCGAATTTGCCGCCGGTGCAGCACATGAAACCCTGCCTGCGGACCAATGCCCCGATGATGCGATGATCCTTGATGCGGGACCGCGAACAGTGGCGGCCATCGGCGCGCTGTTTGCAAGCTGCAAAACGCTGGTCTGGAACGGGCCGTTGGGGGCGTTTGAAATCGCGCCGTTCGATGCGGCAACAAATGCCTGCGCACAAGAAGCCGCACGCCTGACGCGCGAGGGCGCGCTGATTTCGGTTGCGGGCGGCGGTGACACAGTATCGGCCTTGAACAAGGCGGGCGTTGCCGATGCTTTCACCTATATCTCGACGGCGGGCGGCGCGTTTCTGGAATGGATGGAAGGCAAAACCCTTCCCGGCGTGGCGGCACTGGACAGTGAACAAGGGTCAAATAAGGACAAGGAATGGAATATCTGATCTGGGCAGGGGCGCTGATTTCGATCGGGGGAATTGTCGGGCTGGTCTGGTGCATTGTCTATGTGCTGAAATTGCGCAAATCCGGGCTGGATGATGCAGCGATGCGCGCGCGCATGCAACGGGCCGTGATGGTGAATTTTGCGGCGCTTGCAGTGTCGACATTGGGCCTGATGATGGTGGTTCTGGGGGTTTTCCTGGCCTGAGGGGCGCGAAAAGGGGATTCACAACGCCCACCTTGTGTGGCATGATGCCGATATACAGAAGGCAAAAACGCCCCCGTCCCCGAAGCAGGCAGTGCATCGATGAAAAGCCCCCGTCCCGCAATAGGCGCATTCTTCTATTTCGGAACCGCCAGTGTGCTGGCGATCTATTTCACCTTTGCTGCGGTGCAAGGGGCGTTTGGCCTGTTCAACCGCGTTCAGGTCGAAGCCGAAATCGCCGAGTTGCGCCTGCGCCGTGATGCGCTGGCCGTAGAGCTGTCGGAACTGGAGAACCGCACACACCGCTTGTCCGATGATTTTCTGGATCTGGACTTGCTGGACGAACGCGCGCGCGATGTGCTGGGTCTGGTGCGCCCGGATGAAATTGTCATCCGCTGATGGCGCGCAGGGTGCGGCAAATTGGCAAGGGGTTTGTGCTGGATGCTGGCGTGAAGCTGCCCTTCACCCTTGGATGAAGCCCGCGCTGTCGGCGGGCCGGGGTTTGCCGATCCCACATTATAGGAATGCAGTTTATCCCTGCGGCACACTCCTGACTTCAATCGCTTGGCGCGCCTTCAGGTCATCGGCAGGCCGCGGGCCGTCCCGCCGACAGTGCGGGCTTCATCCAAGCGCCAACGTCCGCAAAAGGCCCGCCAAGCGGCACTCTATCTCAATCGGCCAAACCCATCGCAAGGTCAGCCCTCATACCCTTCCACGATAATCAGATCAGCCATTGAACAGGGCGCGCGCAGCGCTTTGGCCGCCTGATACTGCGCACTGTCATAACAGGCGCGTGCAGTCGCCATGTCGGCAAATTCGATCACGACGGTTCTTGCACGGCTGGCCCCTTCAAGCTGGCGCTGTGCCCCGCCGCGAATGATGAATTTTGCGCCGTATTTTTCAAATGCGGCAGCATTTGCGCGGATATATGCAGCATAGGCTTCGGCATCTTTGACATCCACATGGGCAACCCAATAGGCTTTGGGCATTGAAAACCATCCTTTGTTCAAATCATCCGATTGCAGGGCAAGGTAAGTGTCAGTTTTTGCGACAAGTCAAGGTGTCGTTACATTCGGCTTGGTATAGATGAGTCATGATGCAGGGGTGCGACATGGGTGCATATCGGTTGAAAATCCGGGCACGGCGCAACATGTCCCGCACAGACCCCGCATAACAAGGAGGAGGACTAAAACATGATGGACCCGGTGTCGTTCTGGCTGCAGGCCAATCTTTTCTGGATCAAAATGTATCAATCCCAGCAAGATACATATTTGCGCGTTCTGTGCAGCATGGCAAAAGTGCTGCCTCACGAAAGCGCTGCCGATATCGCAGCCGAAGCAGACGCCATGAAGAAAACGCTGAAGCCCGCAACGCGCGCCCCCAAAACCCGCACTGCCCCGCCCAAAGCGGTGGTAAACGCCTGATTTGCGCCAGTATCAGCCCTTCGGGGTTTGCGACAGGTCGGCCAGTATCGGGCAGTTCGGGCTTTGATCGCCGGAACAGGCGTCAATCAGATGGGCAAGTGTCGCGCGCATCTGCTGAAGTTCTGACAATTGCGCATCCACGCGCCGCAAATGTTCGCGCGCAAGGCGTTTGACATCCGCACTGGAACGCGTCTTGTCGTGATACAGGCCCAGAAGCTGGCGGCATTCCTCAACCGAGAAGCCAAGCGCGCGCGCGCGGCGCAGAAATGCAAGCCTGTGCAGGTCTTCTTCACTGAAATCACGATAGCCATTCTCCATGCGTGCCGGCGCAACAAGGCCGATATCTTCATAGAAGCGTATCGTCTTGGGGGGTAATCCTGCCCTGCGTCCTGCTTCTGAAATATTCATCCGTCCCCCTTTTGTTCACTGTGCACCATAGCGGGCATGAACCGTAACCGCAGTGCATTCGATAGCACGAAGACCGAACTTAGCGCCATGGCCCCTGCCGCCAGCATGGGCGACAACAACACACCCATGGCCGGATACAACACCCCCGCCGCCACGGGAATAAGCGCCGTGTTATACGCGAATGCCCAGAACAGGTTCTGGCGGATATTGCGCATGGTGCGGCGCGACACGTCCAGCGCCTGAACCACGCCGCGCGGGTCCCCCGAAGCCAGAACCACATCAGCCGTTTCTACGGCAACATCGGTTCCTGTGCCAATGGCGATACCCACATCCGCTTCGGCCAGCGCGGGGGCGTCGTTGATTCCGTCACCCACGAAGGCCACGCTTCCCCAATCGGCGCGCAGCTTTTCCAACGCCTCGACCTTGCCCTTGGGCAAGACGTCGGCCACGACATGGTCAATGCCCAGATCGCGCGCAATCGCGTCGGCGGTGGGGCGGGCATCACCGGAAATCATGGCCACGCGCAGCCCGCGCGCGTGCAGCGCCGCAACCATCTGGCGCGCGCCTGCCTTGGGCTGGTCGGCCACGGCAATCATGGCCAGAAGCTGGCCGTCACGCGCCAGATACAGCGGTGTGTGGCCCTGCCCCGCCAAGTCAAGCGCCTTGCTGCGCATTTCGCCCGGATCAATGCCTTCCTGCACCATCAGACGATCCGCCCCCAGAAGCACCGCCTGCCCGTCCACCACAGCGCGCACGCCCAGCCCTGTCAGCGATTTGAATTCGGCGATGGCGGGCAGGGTCAGGCCCTTTTCGCGCGCAGCCGCCACAATCGCGCGCCCGATCGGGTGTTCGGACTGCCCCTCCAATGCCGCGGCCAGCGCCAGCGCCTGATCGCTGTCACCAAGGGCGTGCAGCGCGGTCAGCACGGGGCGCCCTTCGGTCAGGGTGCCGGTCTTGTCGAACGCGACGCCCTGAATGCCATCCATCACTTGCAGCGCACTGCCCTTGCGAAACAGAACCCCCAGTTCTGCCGCACGCCCGGTTCCCACCATCACCGATGTGGGCGTGGCCAGCCCCATGGCACAGGGGCACGCGATAATCAGCACCGACACCCCGGCAACAAGCGCGAATGTCAGGTCCGGCCCAAAGGCCAGCCAGACCAGCACCGTCAGCACCGCAAGGGCGATGACCACAGGCACGAAATACATCGTCACCTTGTCGACCAGCGCCTGCACCGGCAGCTTCGCGCCCTGTGCCCCTTCGACCATGCGGATGATCTGCGCCAACACCGTATCAGCGCCAGTGCGGGTAATCGTCATGCGAAACGCGCCCGCCCCGTTGACAGTACCGCCCACAAGCGTGTCGCCCTGCGCTTTGGACACTGGCAGCGGTTCGCCCGTGATCATGGCTTCATCGATCAGCGCCTCGCCCTCGGTCAACGCGCCATCACCGGGGATACGTTCGCCGGGGCGCACCAGCACCACATCGCCGGGGACCAGTTCCGCAGTCGCAATGTCCATTTCCGCCCCGTCGCGCAAAACGCGGGCGGTTTTGGGCTGCATGCCCACCAGCCGCGCGATGGCCGCGCCCGTGCGCCCCTTGGCGCGCGCTTCCAGCCAGCGGCCCAGCAAGATCAGCGTGACAATCACTGCCGCCGCTTCGAAATAGACCGCGCGCGTGCCATCGGGCAACATTGCCGGCGCAAATGTTGCAATGACCGAAAACACCCATGCGGCTGCGGTGCCCACAGCAACAAGGCTGTTCATATCCGGCGCGCCGCGCCACAGCGCAGGCAGACCCCGCCGGAAGAACACCCGCCCCGGACCGGCCAGAACCACCGTCGTCAGCACGAATTGCACCACCCACAACACCTGCATCCCAAAGGTGTGATGCAACCAATGGTGAAAGGGCGGATAGGCATGCCCCCCCATTTCAAGCACAAAAACCGGCAGCGTCAGCACCGCCGCAATCAGGAATTTCAGGCGCATCTGCGCGGCTTCCATCTTCTGGCGTTCGCGCGGGTCCGGCCCGTCTGCAGCGCTGTCTGTCACCACGCGCGCATCATATCCGGCCTTTTGCACCAGATGGACCAGCGCGTTCGGGTCGCCCTGCCCCGCTGGCACGTCCACTGTGGCGCGCCCTGTGGTCAGGTTGACACTTGCGCGCAGCACCGCAGGGTCAGCCGCAAGCGCGCGTTCAACACGCGCAACACACGAAGCGCAGGTCATATTGTCCAGTTCCAGATCAATCTGGGACACGCGCATGGGGTATCCGGCCTTGCGCAGGGTGTTTTGCACATCCTGCAGCGCCACATCCGCACCCATCTGGACCGACGCCTGCGCCAGCGCCAGATTGACGCTGGCATCGTGAACCCCCTCAATGGCGTTCAGCGCCGTTTCGGCACGCCGCACACAGCCAGCGCAAGACAAACCATCAAGATGGAAAGAACGGGTCATCGTGGCGGTATCAGGCATCTGGCGCTCCAACAGGCAAGGTCTTTGCACCAGCAGATGGGCCTTCCAGTAGATGGAGGGTCAACCCCCATATCCCGTAAACCCGCAAAAAAAACCGCTATGTCAGGCTTAGGGCTGCGTTTGCGCCTGCGTTTGCGCAAGCTTGGCCGCGATGCTGGCCTTGGCGGCATCCACGGCTTGCGCAATGCTCATTTCCGTGGTGTCCAGAATCACCGCATCACTGGCAGGGCGCAACGGGGCATCGGTGCGCCCCATATCGCGCGTGTCGCGGTCGCGCACCTGCCGCAGCACCTCGTCATAGCTTGCCGCCCCTTCGCCCGCTTCCAGCCAGCGGCGGCGCGCGCGTGTTTGGGCATCGGCGGTGACAAACAGCTTCACCTCGGCCCATGGACATATGACCGTGCCAATATCGCGCCCGTCCAGAACGGCCCCGCCATCGCGGCGCGCGAAATCGCGCTGAAAGGCCACAAGGGCCGCGCGAACCTGCGGTATGACGGCAACCCGGCTTGCCGCTTCGCCCGCCTGCAGACTGCGCAGGTCATCGCGCGCCAGATCATCAGGTGTCAGCCCTTGCGCGGCCAGAACGGGGTTGCCGCCCTTTGCGCCGACGGCGCGATACAGCAGGCCGGTATCCAGATGGGCAAACCCGAATTCGCGTGCCACCGCGCGGCTGATGGTGCCCTTGCCTGCCGCTGCGGGGCCGTCAATGGCGACTGTGAATTTCATCATCCCCTCCGTCGGGTTCGGTCCTGTCACGTTCAGACCTGTCTTGCCTGTATTGTCACGCAACTGCAACGGTGAAGCGAATTTTTCGCGCAGCAGAACGGGCCCCATGGAAAGCCAGCCAAACCCCACTATGTGAAAGGCAACGCCACCAGCGGCGATTCCGTGAACGAAAGCCCCAAGCACATGCCCTTATTCCGTAAATTCATCGCCCCCCTGACAGTCGCAGCGCTTGGCCTTGGCGCGCTGCCCGGTTTTGCGCAGGACCGCGCACTGGCATTTTCGCTGACAGGCGGGGTTGCAACTGCGCCAGACTATTTCGGTGCAGGGCGCAACAGTATTTCACCGGGCGGATCATTCGGATTTACCGGACTGCGCTTTGGGCGCGTGCAGCTTGGCGACCCTGACGGCCCGGCACAATTTGCCCCCGGAACCGGCGCGCGCGGCGCGCTTCGCTACATTCCCAAACGCAAGGGCGAAAAGGAACTGGCGGGGCTGAATGATGTGAAAGCCTCGCTTGAAATTGGCGCAGGGCTGCATCACACGGCGGAATTCTGGCAGGTTTTCGCGGATCTGCGCTATGGCGTGATCGGGCACAAGGCCATTGCCGGTGAATTGGGCGCGAATGCCATCTATCGCGGGGCGGATGGTCTGGTCGTGCATGCTGGCCCGCGCGCAAGCTTTGGAAATACGCGCTTCGCGCGCAGTTATTTCGGCGTCACCGCCGCAGAAGCAGCCGCATCGGGGCTGGCGGCCTATACGCCGTCCGGCGGGATTCATTCAATCGGGATGGAACTGGGCGTTTACCAGCCCCTGAATGAGGATTGGGGCATTACCGGCACAGTGCGCTATGACCGCTTGCGCGGGGACGCTGCCGCATCGCCCATCGTGCGACAGGGCAGCCGTGACCAGATGGGCGCGTCCATCGGGGTGACGCGGCATTTCAACTTCCGGTTCTGAAACCCATGCGGATTGCGCGCGGCTGACAGTGGCAATTGCCCCGACCGGGCGCTAGGTTCAGGGCAAATGCAACCGAATCGGAGTGCGCATGTCCAGCCCAACCCCAAACCCTGTTACTGGCCCGCTGTCGCCGGAGTTTGTTCCCTTTGATATTGACGCCATTGCCGCCCATAGCGGCCATGTGGTTGTGTTTGCCGATGCAAATTCCGGCCTGCCACGCGCGGCGCGCCGTATCGACAAACTGACGCGCGGCGCCGTGTCGCGCGCTGTGGCCAGTGCCGATTTCGCGGCACTGGAACAGGGCGGCGCGCTGACGCTGAACTGGCCCACAGGCCTTCAGGCTGCGCGGGTGCAGGTTGTCCGTCTGGCCAGCCGCGCCGACAGGGCCAGCCTGCGCAAGGCCGGGCTGAGCATTGGCAAGGCGCTGGGCAAATCGCCCGCGCTGATCTGTGCAGATGCGACTGCCCTGCCCGACATGCTGCAAGCAGTTGCGCTGCGCGCCTATCAGTATCAGGCGCAGAAATCCGACCCCAAACCGGATTTCGGCCCTGTTACGGTCATGCTGCGCGACATGGACAAGGCGGCCAAGTGCGCCGATGCGCTGGCGCTGGCGCGCGCGGTGCACCTGACACGCGATCTGGTGAATGCGCCCGCCAATGTGCTGACCACAACCAGCTTTGCCACCCGGATCAGTGACATGCAGGCCCTTGGGCTGAAGGTCGAGATACTGGAAGAAGACGATTTGCACCGCCTTGGGTTGCGCGCCATGCTGGCCGTGGGTCAAGGGTCTGACAGCCCGTCAAAACTGGCCATCCTGCACTGGCAAGGGGCGCAAGGGGCGCCGCTGGCCATTGTCGGCAAAGGCGTGATGTTCGACACAGGCGGGGTTTCCATAAAACCCGCCGTCGGCATGGAAGAGATGACCATGGACATGGGCGGCGCGGCCGTCACAGTGGGGCTGATGCAGGCGCTGGCCGAACGCAAGGCGCGTGCCAATGTCGTGGGTCTGGTCGGATTGGTGGAAAACATGCCCGATGGCCGCGCCCAACGCCCCGGCGATGTGGTGCGGTCCATGAAAGGCGACATGATCGAGGTGATCAACACTGATGCTGAAGGGCGCATGGTGCTGGCCGATGTGCTTTGGTATGCGCAAGACCGCTTCGCCCCGCGCGCCGTGATTGACCTTGCGACATTGACAGGGGCCATCATCATCGCGCTGGGCCATGACAAGGCGGGCGTGTTTTCCAACAACGACGCGCTGGCCAATGCGTTTTTGAAAGCGGCGGATCACGTCGGCGAAGGGGCGTGGCGCATGCCGCTGGGCGCGGGCTATGACAAGCTGATTACGTCACGCATCGCGGATGTGAAGAATTCCGGCGGGCGGCCTGCGGGCTCCATCACTGCCGCGCAGTTTTTGCAACGCTTCATCAAACCTGACACCCCTTGGGTGCATCTGGACATAGCCGGTGTGGCGCTGACCAAAACCGACAGTGCGCATGCCCCCAAAGGGGCGTCAGGCTGGGGCGTGCTGGCGCTGGACGCGCTGATCCGCGCGGAATTCGAGGATGGCTGAACATGGGCAAGGTCATGTTCTACCATCTGACGCGCAATCCGCTGGAAGTGACCGCGCATATGCTGCTGGACCGCGCCTATCAGACGGGATGGCGCGTGACCGTGCGCGGGCGCGACCCGGACATTCTGGCGCGGCTGGATGACACGCTTTGGCTGGGCAACAAGGCCAGCTTTCTGCCCCATGGGCTGGCCGGCGGGGCGCATGACGCCGATCAACCCATTTTGCTGACGAATGATCACGACTGCCCCAATGCCCCCGCCTGCCTGATGGTCATCGACATGGCCGATATGGCCCCGACAGATGCCGACGCGCTGGAACGGATATGGGTGTTGTTTGACGGCAATGACGCAGCCGCACTGGCGCATGCGCGCGGGCAATGGAAAGCGGTGACCGCCGCCGGGGTGCTGGCCGAATACTGGTCCGAAGACAGTGGCCGCTGGCAGATGAAGGCGCAATCGGGCAAATGATGGTCAATCCCGCCTGCGGTTCATTTTGAGTATTTTTTGCAAGATGAAGTCAAATGCGGTTTCCGTCTGTGTCTGTGCGGGCTAGAAGGCAGGAAAAATAACGCAAGTTTGAAAGGCGCAAGGGCATGATCCTTTATCCGGCGATTGATCTGAAAGACGGGCAATGTGTGCGGCTGTATAAGGGCGCGATGGATCAGGCGACAGTGTTCAATGATGACCCTGCCGCGCAGGCGCGCGCTTTTGTGGCGCAGGGGGCGGAGTGGTTGCATCTGGTGGATTTGAACGGCGCTTTTGCCGGTGCCCCCGTGAATGCGCCTGCCGTGGAGGCGATTTTGGCCGCTGTGGATGTTCCCTGCCAGTTGGGCGGCGGCATCCGGGATATGGCCACGATTGAGATGTGGCTGCAAAAAGGGCTGCGCCGGGTGATTTTGGGCACAGTCGCGGTGGAAAACCCCGATCTGGTGCGGCAGGCGGCGGCGGCGTTTCCGGGGCAAGTGGCCGTGGGCATTGACGCGCGCGAGGGGCGTGTGGCCACCAAGGGCTGGGCCACGGAAACGGATGTGATGGTCACGGATCTGGCCCGCCAGTTCGAGGATGCGGGTGTTGCGGCCATCATCTATACGGATATCAACCGTGACGGGGCCATGCAGGGGCCGAATGTGGCCGCGACGGCCGCACTTGCACAGGCAACGGGCATTCCTGTGATTGCGTCAGGTGGCGTGTCGCGGCTGGAAGACCTGATTGCGCTGCGCGACTGTGGCGCGGCCCTGGACGGGGCCATTTCGGGGCGCGCGCTGTATGATGGCAAGCTGGATCTGGCGCAGGCTTTGGCGGCGCTGAAGGGATAAGCGCTTCAGGGTTCGGGCGGCAGGTGGCAGGCCGCTTCGCGCCGCGCAGGCGGCACAAGCGCCAGGCCCGGCCCGGCCAGAAATGCGCGCACGCGGTCAGGATCGCGCCGCGACAGGTCGCGCAGCCACCCTGCAATCGCGTTCTGGATGGCGATGTCGCGCTCGGGCACAAGCTGCGCGGCCCAGTCCAGCACCTGTTCGCGCAGCGCCATGTCAGCGGGTTTGGGATGCGGCAACCGCGCCCATGGCAGGGTCATGACCAAGGCCGCGCGGCGCGTCCACATATTCGGGGCTGTGATCCACTGCGCAAGCTGTTCCAGCCGGGCGGGATGCGCCTGAAGCCGCTTGCCGCCCGCGATTGCCACATGATCGGCCACGGCGCGGGTGTCACATTGCTGTGCCCAAGCGGCAATCACCCCCCATGCGGCACTGTCATTGGGGCGCATTCGGGCCTGTGTCAGCAGTTTCGCAGCGAGGATGCGCGCTTCATAAACGCCACTGGCCCAAAGCGCCCCGGCCATGTCGCAGCGCGCGGGCAGGTCATGGTCGCGGCGCAAATCGCGTGCCAGAACGTCCAGAGCCTGTGCAGGGAGGCCCAGATGGGTGGCCCCGTGTTCCGGTGTGGCGGTGTTTGACATTGCGTATAACTGCGCGAGGAGCGGGGTCATTCCACAGTCACCGATTTGGCCAGATTGCGCGGCTGGTCCACATCCGTGCCCAGATGCAAGGCTGTATGATAGGCGATAAGCTGGGCGGGCACGGCGTAAACAAGCGGCGCGATCAGTTCGGGCACAGCGGGCATTTGCACGCTGCGCGGCACAGCGCCCGCCGCAGCCAGCCCCTGCACGTCAGAGATGAGCAGGACTTGCCCCTGCCGGGCCATCACCTCATGCATGTTGGAAATTGTCTTTTCAAACAGCGCATCATGGCGGGCAAAGACAATGACGGGCAAATCTTCGTCAATCAGCGCGATGGGCCCGTGTTTCAGCTCGCCCGCCGCATAAGCTTCGGCGTGTATGTAGCTGATTTCTTTTAATTTCAAGGCCCCCTCAAGCGCAATGGGATACATGACCCCGCGCCCCAGAAACAGCACATCGCGCGCCTTGGACAGGGATTCGGTGATGCGGCGGATCTCCTCCTCGCGGTCAAGGGCCTGCGCGATGAAGCCGGGCGCGCTGCGCAATTGCGCCACAAGATCAGCATGTTGTGCAGCGTCGATATGCCCGCGCACCACCCCTGCCTGAAGCGCCAGAAGCGCCAGAACCTGCAATTGCGCGGTAAATGCCTTGGTGGAGGCCACGCCGATTTCCGGCCCCGCATGAATGGGCAGGGCAATGTCACTTTCGCGCGCGATGGAGGATGTGGGCACATTCACCACTGACACCACCTGCGCAACACGCCCCTGCACATGGCGCAATGCGGCCAATGTGTCGGCGGTTTCGCCCGACTGGCTGACAAACAGCGCCAGATTATCCGGCCCCAAAACCGGGTCGCGGTAGCGGAATTCAGACGCGATATCCAGTTCCACGGACAGGCCTGCGTATTTCTCGAACCAGTATTTTGCCACCTGACAGGCATAAAACGCCGTGCCACAGGCCACCATGATCAGCCGGTCGGCACGCGCGAATTTCAGCGTATCGGGCAGGGTCACGCCGGCAGGCCCGCAATATTGTTCCAGCGCCGCTTGCAGTATGGCGGGTTGTTCGGCCATTTCCTTGGCCATGAAATGGCGGTGGCCGGATTTGTCCACGCGCGCGGCATCGACATTGATGCGCTGGATGCGGCGGTTGGTCTGGCGGTCTTGCGCGTCGAAGATCTGCGCACCCGCCCGCGTAATAACCGCCCAATCCCCGTCTTCCAGATAGGTGATGCGGTCCGTCATGGGGGCCAGCGCAATCGCGTCCGAGCCAAGGAACATTTCCCCGTCCCCGTGCCCGATGGCCAGGGGCGAGCCGCGACGCGCGCCAATCATCAGGTCATCTTCGCCCGCAAACAGGAACGCCAGCGCAAACGCCCCTTCCAGCCGTTCCAGCGTGGCGCGCGCGGCCTGAACGGGGGTCATGCCCTGTTCCAGATGGCGGCTTGTCAGGTGGACAATGGTTTCCGTGTCGGTTTCGCTGCTGAATTGCGCGCCCGATGCGGCCAGTTCGTCGCGCAGCGCGCGAAAATTTTCAATGATGCCATTATGGACAACTGCCACACGCCCCGCCTGATGGGGGTGGGCGTTTTCCACCGTGGGGGTGCCATGCGTGGCCCAGCGGGTATGACCAATGCCCGACCGCCCCGGAAGCGCGTCATGGACCATGACATCGGACAGGTTGATCAGCTTGCCCACTGCGCGGCGCCGGTCCAGATGGCCACGATTGACCGTTGCAATGCCCGCGCTGTCATAGCCGCGATATTCCAGCCGTTTCAATGCATCCAGAATCAGGGGCGACACTTCATGATTGCCCAGAACACCAACAATACCACACATTACATTTATCCTTTTGCTTTGGCCGCTTTGGCCGTGCGCAACTTGTCCATCAGGCGCTTGCCCAGACCGGGCCTGGTGTCCTGCCGCGCGCGCCCCAGTGCAAGCGCGCCATCGGGCACATCACTGGTAATCACCGATCCCGACCCCGTCATCGCCTGCGCCCCCACAGCCACAGGCGCCACCAGCATGGTGTTCGAGCCAATAAACGCCCCTTCGCCAATACGGGTGTGATGCTTGAACACCCCGTCGTAATTGCATGTGATCGTGCCTGCGCCCAAATTGGCGCGCGCGCCGATATGCGCATCGCCCACATAACTCAGGTGGTTGACTTTCGCGCCTTCGTCCAGTGTGGCATTCTTGATTTCAACGAAATTGCCGACGCGCACATCCTCGGCCAGTTCTGCGCCCGGACGCAGCCGCGCATAGGGGCCGACCACTGCGCCGCGGCTGACATGCGCGCCTTCCAGATGGCTGAACGCGCGGATTGTCGCGCCCCCTTCAACACTGACACCAGGGCCGAACACGACATAGGGTTCGATGATGCTGTCGCAGCCAATAACAGTGTCCTGCGCGAAAATCACCGTGTCAGGGGCCTGCATCGCCACGCCGTTTTCCAGCGCCGCCGCGCGCGCACGCGCCTGAAACGCCGCTTCCGCTGCGGCCAGTTCGGCACGGGTATTGATGCCCAATGTCTCGGATTGCGGGCAGATGACGACACCGGCGGACAGGCCCTGTGCTCGCGCAAGCGCCACAATGTCCGTCAGGTAGTATTCCTGTGCGGCGTTCTTATTGCCAACCTGCGCAACAAGGTCGAAAAGCTGCGCGCGACTTGTACATATAACCCCGCTATTACATAAGGTTATGGCGCGTTCTTCCTGCGTTGCATCCTTGAATTCGACAATGCGTTCCAGCGCATCCCCCGCCGTGACCAGCCGCCCATAGCGCGCGGGATCTGCGGCATTGAAGCCCAACACAACCACATCATGGCTGGCGCGTGCAGCGCGCAGGGCCTGCAGCGTTTCCTCGCTTATGAAGGGGGTGTCGCCATACAGGACAACCACATCCCCCGCCACATCAGCCAGGGCCGCACGCGCCTGCGCCACGGCATGCGCGGTGCCCAGCTGCTGGTCTTGCGACACGATCTGCGCGCGCTCATCCTCGGCCAGCACCACATCGGCCACCTGCGCGCCACCATGGCCCACCACGACCACAACGCGCGCAGGTTCCAGCGTGCGGGCGGCACGCATGGCGTGAACCACCAGCGGCACTTGCGCCAACGGGTGCAGCACTTTTGGCAGCTCCGACATCATGCGACTGCCCTGCCCGGCAGCAAGAATAATCAAGGAAACCGACATGCTGCCCACCTTTTTTCTGTCTTTTTTCTGAACGCGGTTTTGCCCCAGATACGCAACAAGGCGCAAGGCGCGCAAGCTTCACTTCTGATTTCAATCTGAAACAGGGACAAATCAGCCCGCAAAATTCTTAATTTGACAGAAATCAACGTCCTGCGCGAAGCTGCATGCCAAAGTGACACCGCGCAACAGGATAAGGAAGGACATAACGATGTATGGCAGAATACTTGTCGCAGTCGATCTGGAACATTTGAATCAGGCCAAAGCGCTGATCGCGCGCGCGCAAACCCTGCTGGATGCGGGGGGTGAATTGCGGCTTGTTCATGTGCTGGAAGAAGTGCCCAGCTTCATTGCCGCGCAATTGCCGCGCGACACCCAGGACCGCCGACGCGCCGAAGCGATGGTGGAACTCAAGGCACTGACCGACCCTGCGGCGGGGGTGCGTGTTGTCGAGGATGTGCGCCTTGGGGCGGCATCGGGGCAAATCATGCAAGCCGCCGAAGACTGCAACGCAGACCTTATCATGATCGCCAGCCACAAACCCGGCCTAAGCGATTATTTCATCGGCTCCACTGCGGCACGCGTGGTGCGCCATGCAACCTGTTCCGTGCTTATTCAACGCTAAGATCAACACAAGGAAACCTGACACATGTATACTTCCATCGTTATTGCTGCGGCGCTGTTCAACGAAGGGGCCACCACCCGCGCGGCACTGGACAAGGCGCGCAAGCTTTTGTCAGCGGGGGGCAAGGTCACGCTGGTTCACGTCATTGACGAAATTCCCGGCTATGTCGCAGCGGCCATCCCGCAATCGCAAATTTCCGCCCGTCGCAAGGATGTCGAGGACCAGCTTGCCGCCATTGCTGCCGAATTTTCCGACATCACCGTCGAGGCCGTCATTCGGCAAGGCCAGCCGTCAGCGTCAATTCTGGGCTGCGCGCAAGAAGCGAATGCCGATCTGATCATGATTGCCAGCCACAAGCCGGGGTTAAGTGACTATTTCATCGGCTCCACCGCCGCGCGCATTGTGCGCCATGCGCAAGTGTCGGTTCTGGTCACGCGCTAAGCCCCCCAGCCCCGCGCATTCTGTCACGGATGCGCGGGGTTTGCTTTGCATGGCGTGCTGTGTCATCCTTGCCCAAACCACCGGACCGGGAGGAAACGCATGTATAATTCCATCGTTGTTGCAGTTGCCTTGTTCAATCAAGGCGCAACCAGCCGCAGCCTGATTGAGAAGGCAAACGCGCTTGTGGGGGCGGGCGGGTCCATCACACTGGTGCATGTCATGGATGAAATCCCCGCCTATCTGACCGCTGCCGTGTCCAAGGACCAGCTTCTGAACCACCGCAAGGCCATTCGCGCACAGCTTGAATCGCTGGCCACGCGCGCCAAGGCCAAGAATGTGGATATCGATCTGCGCGGCGGGCGCCCTTCGGAAAATATTCTGAAATGCGCGCGCGAATGCAACGCAGACCTGATCATGATTGCCAGCCACAAACCGGGCATGAGCGATTATTTCATCGGCTCCACAGCCGCGCGGGTTGTGCGGCATTCATCCGTTTCGGTTCTGGTTGAACGCTGACGCTTTTTTCCGCCATATGCCGCGATCCGGCCTTTCCTATTGCGCATAAGCCGTTATCTGATGTGCAGAATACAGGAGGCGGCACATGTCAGATGCGTTGGTAATTTTCACGCCCTCGGGCAAACGGGGGCGTTTTGCTTTGGGCACGCCGGTTCTGACGGCCGCGCGTCAATTGGGCGTCGATCTGGATTCGGTCTGCGGCGGGCGCGGCATATGTTCCAAATGCCAGGTGTCGCCGGGTTACGGTGAATTTTCCAAGCATGGTGTGACCGTTGCCAGTGACGCCTTGTCAGACTGGAACGCGGTTGAACAACGCTATCATGACAAGCGCGGACTGAAGGACGGGCGGCGGCTGGGCTGTCAGGCGCAGATCATGGGTGATGTGGTCATTGATGTGCCCGCCGAAAGTCAGGTGCACCGGCAGGTTGTGCGCAAGGCCGCCAGCGCGCGCCCCATCACCATGGACCCGGCCACACGCCTGTATCTGGTGGAGGTGGCAGAACCTGACATGCATGAACCCACGGGCGATTTCGAACGCCTGGCGCAAGCGCTGCGCGAGCAGTGGCAGATTGACGCCATCACCGCCCCGCTGGAGGTGCTGCGCAAGCTGCAGCCTGCCCTGCGGCAGGGGGGCTGGCAGGTGACCGTTGCCCTGCACAAGGACCACCGCGCAGGGCCGCACCGCGTGCTGGACATCTGGCCGGGCCTGTATGAAGGCGGGCTATACGGGTTGGCTGTTGACCTTGGGTCCACCACGATTGCCGCGCATCTGTGCGACCTGCGCACCGGCGACGTGGTGACATCTTCAGGGATCATGAACCCGCAAATCCGCTTTGGTGAAGATCTGATGAGCCGCGTCAGCTATGCCATGATGAACCCCGGTGGCGATGTGGAAATGACACGCACAGTGCGCGAAGGCATGAACACCCTGTTTGACGCCATCGCGCAGGAAGCGGGTATAACCGCGCGCGAAATCATGGAAGCGGTGGTGGTGTGCAACCCTGTCATGCATCATCTGTTTCTGGGCATTGATCCGGTGGAACTGGGGCAGGCCCCTTTTGCGCTGGCCACGTCCGGGTCGCTGTCGCTGGACGCGCGCGAATTGGATTTGCACGCCATGAACCCTGCCGCGCGCACCTATCTGCTGCCCTGCATCGCGGGGCATGTGGGCGCGGACGCCGCCGCAGTTGCCCTAGCTGAAAGCCCCGAGATGTCGGATGATCTGGTTCTGGTGGTCGATGTGGGCACCAATGCCGAAATCCTGCTGGGCGACAAGCGGCGCGTTCTGGCCTGTTCATCCCCCACGGGGCCAGCATTTGAAGGGGCGCAAATATCCTCTGGCCAGCGCGCCGCCCCCGGCGCGATCGAGGCCATTCGCATTGACCCGGCCACGCATGAGCCGCGCTTTCGTGTCATCGGGTGCGACTTGTGGTCGGATGACCCCGGCTTTGCCGCCGCCACGGCCGCAACTGGCGTGACGGGGATTTGCGGGTCCGGCATTATTGAAGCGGTGGCCGAAATGCGCATGGCGGGGCTGGTGGACAAGTCTGGCCTGATCGGGTCTGCAGAGCAGACCGGCACCTGGCGCTGCCAGCCCGAAGGGCGCACACATGCCTATCTTATCCATGATGCCAGCGCCACAGGCGGGCCGCGTATTACCGTGACCCAGGGCGACATTCGCGCCATCCAGCTTGCGAAATCCGCGCTTTATGCGGGGGCGCGGCTGTTGATGGATGAAATCGGCACCGACCATGTGGACCGCGTGGTTCTGGCCGGTGCGTTTGGTGCCCATATCAGCCCCAAACACGCCATGGTTCTGGGCATGATCCCCGACGCGCTTCTGGCCAATGTGACCAGCGCAGGCAATGCCGCAGGCCACGGCGCGCGCATTGCGCTGTGCAGTGCCAGCGCCCGCGCCGCGATTGAAGGAACAGTGGGGCGCATCCATAAGGTCGAAACCGCGATCGAGCCGCGCTTTCAGGAACATTTCGTCAATGCCAGCGCCCTGCCCCATGCGGTGGACATGTTCCCCGAACTGGGGCGTATCGTCACCTTGCCTGATGTCAGCTTCAACACCGGCGGGGGCGAAGGGGATGGCGGACGCCGCAGGCGCAAACGCGCCTGAAGCCAGACGCACCGGCCCATAACAAAAAGCCCGGATGCAAGGCATCCGGGCTTTTCTTGCAAGGATCGAACCGGATCAGTTGCCGGTCAGTTCGCGCAGACGGTCTGCAACCTGCTGCAACAATTCGGGGTTTTCGCCCGCAGCTTGCAACAAGCTTTCGATGGCGGCACGGTCCGCCAGCCCCAGCCCGGCAGCATCGATGCGCGCACGAATGGCCTCAATCGACAGGTCAAGCCCCAACTCCTGCGTCTCAACAGCTTCATCAATCGCATCAGCTGTTGTTTCGGCTGCGTCCTGCGACAGGTCTTGTGCGGCATCATCGACGGCGGCTTCGACATTTTCCGCATCAGTGCCCGCATCTGTGCCCGCATCGGCGCCCGTGTCACCGATAATGTCTTCCACAACATCTTCGACGCTTGGCGCTTCAGTAGCAACATCCCCTTCAATGGCTTGATTGACAGTTTCCGCAGCTTCGTCCGCAACCTCGTCCATCAGGTCCTGAACACTCGGTTCTTCCGCAGCGACGGGCGCTTCGGCTTCGGCAACGGGGTCTTCCGCAGCACTTGGCGCTTCGGGTTCGGCAACGGGTGCGGGGTCCTCAACCTGTTCGATCGGGTCTTCCGCGACCAGTTCGGGTTCTGGTGCGGGAACAGGCTGTGCGGTTTCGCGCGACTGAACCCCCAACCAGATGGCCACCGCAACTGCGGCAGCGGCGATAATAATCAACACTGTCTTGTTCATGAAGAACATCCTTTACCATGACATCAAACTGGCGTCGGCTTATCACAGAGATTGCTGCACTTGCAAAGTGCCGATCTGCGGGTTTTGGAAAACAAGCGTGTTACTGCGCAAATCTGTGAATCTTCGCGCTTGAATCACATCCCTTGCGGCTTTATCCTGCGTCACCAACGAAATGTCAGAAGGAATCTTACCATAGCCCGCAGACCGCATAATGCCCCGCCGCAACGCGACACTGGCCCACGCGTGAATGACCGCATCCGCGCGCCGGAAATTCGCCTTATCGGGGCCGAAGGTGAAAATCTTGGGGTTGTCAAACCCTCTCAGGCAATGATGCTGGCCGAAGAGGCTGGCTTGGATCTTGTCGAAATCTCGCCCAATGCGACCCCGCCGGTCTGCAAGATCATGGATTTCGGCAAGTATAAATATGAACTCCAGAAACGCGAAGCCGAAGCGCGCAAGAAGCAACACATCATTGAAATCAAGGAAGTCAAATTCCGCCCCAATACCGACACGCATGATTATGATGTGAAGATGCGCAATGTCATCCGCTTTCTGGAAGGTGGCGACAAGGTGAAAGTAACCTTGCGGTTCCGTGGGCGCGAAATGGCGCATCAGAATATCGGGTCGGAACTGCTGCACCGCGTTGCAGGCGATATCGAGGAAATTGGCAAGGTCGAAAGCATGCCCAAGATGGAAGGGCGGCAGATGATCATGATGATCTCGCCCCGCTGACAGGATCGATATTGTTGCGAACAATGGCCCGCTGCAATCTGTGGCGGGCTTTTTTTTACTGTGGGTTGGTCTGGCCTGTAGGGGACGTTGGGAATGCCCCAAGGCGCGGAATCAAGGGCGCAGCCCGCCGCGCCATCGGCGGGCCGTCCCGCGGCCCGCCGATACTTCTCGTGGCGCGCCAAGCCTTGAAAGTCGGAGTAGGCCGCCTGCATAAAGTGAACCCCTAAACCGTCGGATCGGCAGACCCCGTCCCGCCGACAGCGCGGGCTTAGTCCAAAGGCGAAGGGCAGCTTCAGGCCAAAATTGTACGCGCCTGCACGGGTTCAACACGTCGCACATTGCGGCCACTCAGACCGCAAGTTCCGGGGCCTGCTGCGCCAAAGCCTGCGCAATTGCGGGTTCCAGCGCGGGCGGCGCAGTGTTCAGCATGAACCCAAGCGTCAGATACATGCCCACAGTCGCCATCAGATCCAGCGCACCCTGCTTGCCCACAAGGGCCACCACATCCTGCAACAATGCAGGATCAAGGCGCTTGGTGTCCACCAGCGCATCCACCGCCCCGGCAAGCCGCGCATCTTCCGCCTGCAGTGCGCCCACCGGCCCGCGCAGGGCTGCAATGCGCCCTTTGTCCAGCCCTGCGGCCAGCGCGCGCACAACATGCTGGTTCCATTCATAGGCACAGCCCAACCGATGCGCGAGCCGCAGAATAACCACCTCGGCGCGGATTGGGCCAAGCGCTGTCTCATGCACGATATGGGTGCGCAGCCCTGTCCATGCCCGCAACAGCGCGGGATGATGGGCCATCATCCGGTAGACATTCAACTGCCCGGCGAACCCGCCTTGCATATCGTCCAGCGCGCGGGGCCAGTCCTCATCGCATAGCGGCGCAAAATCCGGCCCGCTCATGCTGCCAGCGCGGCCTTGACCGCATCGGACAGGCGCTGTGTCACCTGCGCCAGATCATCGCGTGTCACAATGAAGGGGGGGGCAATCAGCACATGATCGCCTTGCACCCCGTCAATCGTGCCGCCCATAGGATAGACCATAAGCCCGCGGTCCATGGCTTCACGCTTGATATGGGCATGAAGCTTGCGCGCGGGGTCAAACGGCGCTTTGGTGTCGGGGTCCGCCACAAGTTCGATCGCCTGAAACAGCCCGCGTCCGCGAATATCGCCAACATGCGGGTGCTGCCCGAAGGCAGAATGCAGGTTTTCGTGCAGTACCGCGCCCATATCGCGCACATTGGCCAGCAGATTGTCGCGCGCAATCACCTGTTGCACCGCCAGACCAGCGGCGGCGGCCATGGGGTGGCCCATATAGGTGTGGCCGTGCTGGAAAAAGCCCGATCCGTTTGCGAAAGCGTCGTAAATCTTGCGGCTTAGCAATGTGGCCCCGATGGGCTGATAGCCGCCGCCAAGCCCCTTGGCGATGGTCAGCAGGTCTGGCGCAATGCCGTCATGGTCGCACGCATACAAGCTGCCGGTGCGCCCCATGCCGCACATCACTTCGTCAAGGATCAACAACACCCCGTAACGGTCGCAAATTGCACGGATATGTTTGAAGTAATCGCCCACTGCAGGCACCGCGCCCGCCGTCGCGCCCACCACGGGTTCGGCAATGAACGCGGCAACTGTATCGGGGCCAAGCTCCAGTATTTTTGCCTCCAACTCGCCCGCGGCGCGCAAGGCATACTCGGCATCCGTTTCACCGGCGCGCTGTTCGCGGTAGGCAAAACAGGGTGCTATGTGATGCGCCTCCATCAACAGCGGCTTGAACTGCGCGCGGCGCCATTCATTGCCCCCCGCCGCCAGCGCGCCCAGCGTGTTGCCATGATAGCTTTGACGCCGCGCAATGATGTGGCGGCGCTGCGGCTGGCCGGTTTCGGTGAAATACTGGCGCGCCATTTTCAACGCGGCCTCCACAGCTTCGGACCCGCCCGACACCAGATAGGCATGGCTTAACCCTTCGGGGGCGCTGGCAATCAGCGTATCGGCCAGGTCTTCGGCCACATCGGTGGTGAAAAACCCGGTATGCGCATAGGCCAGCCGGTCCAGTTGCGCATGCAACGCAGCCAGCACATCAGGGTGCGCATGCCCCAGACAGGACACTGCCGCCCCGCCCGACGCATCTATATAGTGTTTGCCCGCAGCATCGGTAAAATGAATTCCCGCAGCAGAAACCGCCCTGCGCGGGGGGGTATGGATGGCGCGGTGCAACAAACGTGTCATGGGATAGCCTTGTCAGTTCGGATCATGGAAAAACGTGTTCAGCGTGGCAAGATGGCGGTCCAGCCCGTCAAGATGGTCCAGCGTTGCAGCATCATCCCCACAGGCCACCAGCGCGGCCAGCGTGTCTGCCAGAACAAAGGCAGGTGTCATGGCGTGCAGAAATGATGAACTGGCTGTCGGCACAACCAGCGCAATATCCCCTGCCCCCACAAGCGGCGAAAACGGGCTGTCAGTCACCGCGATAATGCGCAGCCCGCGCGCGCGGGCCTGTTCGGTCGCATCCACCACAGCGCGGGTATAGGGTTTCACGCAACACACAAACAAGGCATCATTGCCACCCGCGCGCAAAAGCGGATCAAACCCTGTGCCGCCCGTCATGTCCAGCAATCGCATGCGGTCATCCACCAGCGACAGCACATAGTAGAAATGCCACGCCACCGCATGGCTGGACCGCTGCCCAAGGCAGAAAATGCGGGCGGATTTCGACAATTGATGCGCCGCCCCTTCCAGTGCGGCCAGCAGGTCCGCATTGGCCAGGCCGGAAACCTGCGCCGCCGTGTGGGCGATCATCGCATCGGCAGTTCCGGCCGCTGTGCTGGCATCCAGCTTCAGGCGCCGCTGGGCCTGCCCGCTTAACCCGTCGCCGATGTCGCGCAAAATATCGGCATGCTGCGCGCGCAATTCGTCAAACCCTTCATACCCCAACGCCTGCGCAAGCCGCGTCATGGACGCAGGCTGCACACCGGCGCGCCGCGCCTGTTCGCGCATTGACAACAGCGCTACATCGCGGGGGTTATCGACCACCCATTGCGCGGCGCGGCGCAGCTGGCCGGGCAAACTGGACAGGCGGCTGGCAATACGGGACTGGATTCGCTGCATGGGCATGATGGCGCCAGAGTGCCAGATTTGGCGCGTCATTGCAACATTCATTTCTATTTTTGTAACACTTGTATCACGTGACACCCAGACTCGTGCCGCCCCCCGATTACAGCGCCACCCCGCGCGCGGGGAACATGTCACCGGGCGCGTCAAATGCTGTGCCCACAGCCAGCACGCACATACGGCCATCCGGCAGGGTCAGGGTCAGCGTCCATTCGGCGCTGTCCGGGGCCGAAAACAGTTCCATGACCGCGCGCCCCGTCAGCCCGATGGCGCGGCGCGATTGCGCGGTGTCGGCCAGACGGGCCAGAATATCCGCGCGCGGGGCGCAGGATAGGGCCTGCGCCTGCACTGGCGCGGCCAAAAGCATGACGCAACCTGCAAGGAGTTTTGATTTCAGACACATGACACCGACCTTTCGCATGGGGTATTCAGCAAGCCATCAGTGTGCCACGCGCTTGCGCAAAACTGGTGAACAGGGCGAACGCCCCTGTCGGGCCACGACAACATTGCTTTCGCCGCAGCGCGGCAAAACAGGGCTTGCCAAATGTGACCAGAAATGATGTGTTGCGCGCAATTTTATTGCGAGGAGAGACTCATGGACACGCGCCCCTTCCGTTCGGTTCTGTATATCCCCGGTTCAAAGGAACGGGCGCTGGAGAAAGCCACCGGCCTGGCCACAGATGCCATTATTTTTGATCTGGAAGACGCAGTGGCCATTGACGAAAAAGCCAATGCGCGCACCCTGCTGGCTGAAAAGCTGGGTGCTCTGGACTATGGCACGCGCGCGAAACTGGTGCGGATCAACGCGCTATCCACGCAATGGGGCGCGGAGGATCTGGACGTGATTGCCACGGCAAGGCCCGAAGCGATCCTGCTGCCCAAAGTGGACAGCGCCGCCCATGTTGAAGCGCTGGCCCGGCTGCTGGATGCCCGGCCCGAGACTGCCGATACCCGCATCTGGGCCATGATCGAATCGCCCCTTGGGGTGCTGAACGCGCAGGCCATCGCGCAATCCCCGCGCATGGCGGGATTTGTCATGGGAACCAATGATCTGGCCAAGGATATGGGCTGCCGGTTCCGCGCGGACCGCCTGCCGCTGCTGACAGCGCTGCAACTGCCCCTGATGGCCGCCAAGGCCGCGGGCATTGTGGCGGTGGACGGGGTTTACAATGCCTTCAAGGATGATGACGGGCTGCGCGCCGAATGCATGCAGGGCCGCGACATGGGGTTTGATGGCAAGACGCTGATCCACCCCGCGCAACTGGACATCGCCAATCAGGTCTTTGCCCCGTCAGACGCGGAAATTGACCTTGCGCGCCGCCAGATTGCCGCATTCGACGCGGCCACGGCAAAAGGCGAAGGTGTGGCGGTCGTGGATGGTAAGATCGTCGAAAACCTGCATATTGTCAGCGCACAGCAAATCCTTGCGAAGGCAAAAGCCATCGCATCAATGACGGAGTAGCCACAATGGGAACCATCCTTCTGATCCTTGGCGTCGCCCTTTGGGCTGGCGCGCATCTGTTCAAGCGACTGGCCCCGAAGCGGCGCGCGGACATGGGCGACAAGGGCAAGGGGGCGGTCACATTGGCGCTGCTGGCGTCCATCGTTGTGATGACCATCGGCTACCGCATGGCAGACCCGGTCTGGCTGTGGGTGGCGCCGCCATGGATGACGCATCTGAACAATTTGCTGGTGTTTCTGGGCTTCTATCTGTTCGCGGTGTCGGGGTTGCAGACCAACCTGCACCGGCGCATCCGTCACCCGCAATTGTCGGGGTTCAAGGCCTGGGCACTGGCGCATCTGCTGGTCGTGGGCACGCTTCAGGGGGTAATCCTGTTTGGCGGCCTGCTGGCCTGGGCGGTGGTGTCGGTCATCATGATCAACCGGGCCAACCGCGATTGGACACGCCCGCCCGAAGCTGCGATGTGGAAAGAAGGCGTGGCCCTGGTGGGCGCGCTGTTTGCACTGCTGGTGGTGGGCCAGATACATGGCTGGCTTGGCCCCTGGCCTTTTGGAGGATAAATGATGCGCGCTTACAGATTGCTGACTGCAGAAGATACCCCGGCCTTTTGCCACAAGGTGACCGAGGCCCTGTCAAAGGGGTGGGAGCTCTACGGATCGCCCGCCTATGCGCATGACCCCGCCACGGGGAGCATGCGTTGCGCACAGGCTGTCATCAAGGATGTGGACGGCCCGTATGACCCTGACGTGCGGTTGGGCAGTCTGTGATGTGACGGGCATTGCCGCAAAAAGATGAGTATTTCTGGCAAGATGAAGAGGGCAGGATGAGCAAGACCAGTGCGGGGCGTTTTTTCGAGGATTACCGGGTCGGGCAGGTGATTGAGCATGCTGTGCCGCGCACTGTGGGGACCGGGGAGCGCGCGCTGTATCATGCGCTGTATCCGGCGCGCGGCGCGCTGTATTCATCGGATGAGTTTGCCCGCGCCTGTGGGCTGCCTGCCAGCCCTGTGGATGACCTGATTGCGTTTCATATCGTGTTCGGAAAATCGGTGCCCGATATCAGCCTGAATGCTGTGGCCAATCTGGGCTATGCGGGGGGGCGGTTCCTGCGCCCTGTCTATCCGGGCGATACGCTGCAAAGCCGCTCAGAAGTGATTGGGTTGAAGCAGAATTCCAATGGCACATCGGGGGTGGTCTATGTGCGCACGCAAGGGCGCAACCAGCGCGGCGAGGTGGTGCTGGACTATGTGCGCTGGGTGATGGTGCGCAAGCGCGACCTGGATGCGCCGGCCCCCGAGACTGTTGTGCCCGATTTGCCGCCGGTGGTTGACCCGCAGGATCTGGTTGTGCCTGAAGGGCTGGATTTCACCCGCTATGATTTCGCGGCTGCAGGCGAGGTCCATCGCTGGGGCGACTATTCAGTGGGCGAACGGATAGACCATGTTGATGGGGTGACCCTTGAAGAGGCTGAGCATATGCTGGCCACGCGTCTGTGGCAAAACACCGCCAAGGTGCATTTTGACGCCACATTCCGCCCTGATGGCAAACGCCTGATCTATGGCGGGCATGTCATTTCACTGGCGCGCGCGCTGTCGTTTAACGGGCTGGCCAATGGGCAGATGATCGCGGCCATCAATGGCGGCGCGCATGCCAACCCGTGTTTTGCGGGCGACACGCTGCGCGCATGGTCCGAGGTTCTGGACCGCGCCGACACCCCTGCCCCCGGTGTTGGCGCGCTGCGGTTGCGGCTTGTGGCTACCAAGGGCGCAGCGGGGGTGTTGCGCGGGGAGCACGGGAAATACCACCCTGATGTGTTGCTGGATCTGGACTACTGGGTTTTGATGCCGCAGTAGCGCATGACCCCGAGTCGGCGCGGCCCGAAATAGGTGATCACAAATCGCCCAAAAATGTGATCACACGCTACTGTCTTGTGATCACATTTTCCATTTTGCCTGTAATTTTATGTCAAACCTAACGGTTTTTGCGAGTCTGGCGTGCCTCGGCGCGTGACATTCGTGGAAAATCCGCTATTGAAAGGGCCAGAGCTGAGGCACTTGAGCCAGGCTGCGTGTGCAGCCCTGCCAGACAGAAGGGAGCCAATCATGGCCGACGTGAACAGGGGCAACCGCCCGCTTTCCCCGCATTTGCAAATTTATCGCCTGCCGCTGGCTGCCATCTCGTCGATCCTGAACCGGATTACGGGGGTGGGCATGACGCTGGCGACGCTGCTGATCATCTGGTGGTTTGCCGCCGGGGCCTTCGGGGCGGCGTATTTCGACTTTGTGGACGGGTTGCTGACATCCGTTCTGGGGCATCTGGTGCTGATCGGATCGCTGGCGGCGCTGTGGTATCATATGCTCAATTCCATCCGGCACCTGATCTGGGACACAGGCCGCATGATGGATGTCGAGATTGTCGAGAAGACGACCTATGTTGTTTTCGCAGGCACCGTCATTTTCACCTTGCTGACCATCATCATCATATAAAGGGGCGCGCAACATGGGGTTCAAGACAGATTATTCCCGCGTACACGGGTCCGGCGCCGCGGGCGAAGGGGCCCATCACTGGTGGTCGCAGCGTGTGACATCCATTGCGCTGGTGCCGTTGACGCTGCTGTTCATCGTGCCCTTCGGGCGGGCCTTGGGGTCGGGGCATGAGGCGTTTGTCGCCACCTATTCCAACCTGTGGCATGCCTTGGTGGCGGTGTTGTTCATCATCGCGGTTTTCGTGCATTTGCAACAGGGCTTGCAAACTGTGCTGGAAGACTATGTGCCAAACAAAGCGGTGCGCACTGTGGCGCTTATGGCCAATACATTGCTGTGCTGGGCGTTTGGCATTGCCGGTGTCCTGTCGGTTGCATCCGTCCTGTTCAGCGCCTGAGGGAAAGATATGTCTGCTTACAAGATCGAAGAACATACCTATGATGTGGTTGTGGTGGGCGCGGGCGGTGCAGGGTTGCGCGCGACGCTGGGCATGGCCGAACAGGGGTTGAAAACCGCCTGTGTTACCAAGGTTTTCCCCACCCGCAGCCACACAGTGGCCGCCCAGGGCGGCATTGCCGCCAGCCTGTCCAATATGGGGCCGGATCATTGGCAATGGCACATGTATGACACTGTAAAAGGGTCGGACTGGCTGGGCGATACGGATGCGATGGAATATCTGGCGCGCGAAGCCCCCAAGGCCGTGTATGAGCTGGAGCATTACGGCGTGCCGTTTTCGCGCACCGAGGATGGCAAGATTTACCAGCGCCCCTTTGGGGGACACACGACCGAATTTGGCGAAGGCCCGCCCGTGCAGCGCACTTGCGCCGCTGCCGACCGCACTGGCCACGCCATGTTGCACACGCTTTATGGCCAGTCGGTCAAACAAAAGGCCGAATTCTTCATCGAGTATTTCGCCACTGACCTGATCATGTCCGAAGATGGCGTGTGTCAGGGCGTGCTGGCATGGAAACTGGATGATGGCACGCTGCATCTGTTCAGCGCCAAGATGGTGGTTCTGGCAACGGGCGGTTATGGCCGCGCCTATTTCAGCGCGACATCGGCCCATACCTGCACTGGCGACGGCAACGGGATGGTGGCGCGGGCGGGCCTGCCGCTGCAGGATATGGAATTCGTGCAATTCCACCCGACCGGCATTTATGGCGCGGGCTGCCTGATTACCGAAGGCGCGCGCGGCGAAGGTGGCTATCTGACCAATTCCGAGGGGGAGCGGTTCATGGAACGCTACGCGCCCCATTACAAGGATCTGGCCCCGCGCGATTATGTCAGCCGGTGCATGACGATGGAAATTCGCGAAGGGCGCGGTGTTGGCGCGAATGGCGATCATATCCATCTGCACCTGAACCACCTGCCACCCGAAACCCTGAAACTGCGCTTGCCCGGTATTTCGGAATCTGCGCGGGTTTTTGCGGGTGTTGACGTGAACAAGGAACCCATCCCGGTTCTGCCGACAGTGCATTACAACATGGGCGGGATTCCCACCAATTACTGGGGCGAGGTGCTGAATGCCAATGCCGACAACCCCGACCGCATTGCGCCAGGCCTGATGGCTGTGGGCGAAGCGGCCTGTGCATCGGTGCACGGGGCCAACCGTCTTGGGTCCAACTCGCTGATCGACCTTGTGGTGTTCGGGCGTGCAGCGGCCATTCGCGCCGGTCAGGTTGTGGACCCCAAAGCGCCCAACCCCAAGCTGAACAAGGCCAGCGTGGACAAGGCACTTGAACGGTTCGACAGGTTCCGCAATCTGGACGGCGCTGTGCCGACAGCCGATCTTCGGCTGGAAATGCAAAAGGCCATGCAGTCCGATGCGGCCGTATTCCGCACCGACAAAACGCTGGCCGAGGGCTGCCGCAAGATGGCGGATGTGGCGGGCAAGATGGCGGACCTGAAGGTGACCGACCGCAGCCTGATCTGGAACACCGACCTGATGGAAACGCTGGAACTGGACAACCTGATGCCCTGCGCGCTGACCACCATTGTGGGCGCCGAGGCGCGCAAGGAATCGCGCGGCGCACATGCGCATGAGGATTACCCCGACCGCGATGATGCGACATGGCGCAAGCATACGCTGGCATGGGTTGATGGCGCGAATGTGCGGCTGGATTACCGCCCGGTCCATACAGAACCACTGACAGCGGAAGCCGATGGCGGCATTTCCCTGAAGAAAATTGCCCCGGCCGAACGCAAGTTCTGACGGGCCGCCCTGCGCCCGCACCGGGCGCAGGGCAGTAAGTGATACGATGTCTAGCCACAGACGGGCATACCCCGTTCCTGAGTATAGGAGGCGAAAATGGTCCAACTGACCCTGCCCAAAAACAGCCAGATGCGCACAGGCAAGACCTGGCCGAAACCCGAAGGCGCAACGAATCTGCGCAAATTCCAGATCTATCGCTGGAGTCCCGATGACGGGGAAAACCCCCGCGTGGATACATATTTCGTTGATATGGACAGCTGCGGCCCCATGGTTCTGGACGCGCTGATCAAGATCAAAAGCGAAATTGACCCCACCCTGACCTTCCGCCGTTCCTGCCGCGAAGGGATTTGCGGGTCTTGCGCGATGAATATCGATGGCGGCAACCGGCTGGCCTGTATCTTTGGCATGGACGAGGTGAAGGGCGATATCAAAATCTATCCCTTGCCCCATATGCCTGTGGTCAAGGATCTGGTGCCGGACCTGACGCATTTTTATGCGCAGCATGCGTCCATCAAACCATGGCTGGAAACCAAATCGAACACGCCGGCCAAGGAATGGAAACAGTCGATTGAAGACCGTGAAAAACTTGACGGGCTTTATGAATGCGTGATGTGCGCGTGCTGCTCCACGTCGTGCCCCAGCTATTGGTGGAATGGCGACCGCTACCTTGGGCCAGCCGCGCTGCTGCACGCCTATCGCTGGCTGATCGATTCGCGTGATGAAGCCACGGGCGAGCGGCTGGATGATCTGCATGACCCGTTCAAACTGTATCGGTGCCACACCATCATGAACTGTGCCAAGACCTGCCCCAAGGGCCTGAACCCGGCCAAGGCCATTGCCGAAGTCAAGAAAATGATGATTTCACGCACGCATTGACCGCATGCAAGTGCAGGGTAACAGATAAAGGCCGGGCGCATCCCTGCGCGCGGCCTTTTCAGTTGGGGTTGTTCTGCACCCGCGGTCAATCGCAATCCTGCGCGTTCGGGTCAAGACAGCTTGGCG
The DNA here is from genome assembly GCF_052379845.1 of Roseinatronobacter sp. NSM. Lineage (NCBI taxonomy): Bacteria > Pseudomonadati > Pseudomonadota > Alphaproteobacteria > Rhodobacterales > Paracoccaceae > Roseinatronobacter > Roseinatronobacter sp. NSM. Next base: position 154,166 of record NZ_JBQTCF010000004.1, read on the forward strand.
CCAGCGCTTCGGCTTGCGCCTGTGCCTGTGCGGACATGACCTCGCGCAGCGCCGACACCAGTTCTGCAGCGGGGTCATGGCCCGCTTCCTGCGCATTCAGCGCCCATGCCAGCGCCAGCCGGTAACTGCTGCGCCCGCCCTGTCCACGCGCCTGCATCAGCGCCAGATTATGCATCGCAGGCCCAAACCCCGACCGCGCAGCGCGCAAATACCAGCCGCGCGCGGCGGGGACATCCTGCGCAACGCCGTTTCCCGCAGCAAGCGCGCGCGCAAGGGCGAATTGCGCCGCCGCATGGCCTTGGAGCGCGGCATGTTCAAACCAGTGCGCGGCGCGGTCAGACTGCCGGGTTTCCTCCAGAAGGGTGGCCAAGGCAAATTGCGCTTGCAAATGGCCCTGCTGCGCGGCGCGTTCATACCAGGATACGGCTTCGTTCAGGTCACGCGCCCCCGCCAGCCCCTGATCCAGAATCCGCCCCGACATGAATTGCGCCGTCACATCACCCGCCTGCGCGGCCAGATCATACCAATAGGCCGCCTGCGCCCAGTCATGGCGGTCCACCATCACATCTGCCAGCACAGTTTGCGCGGGCACATAGCCAGCCCCGGCCGCCTTGCCCAACCACAGATCGGCGTCATCGGCGGTCATGCCCGCCTGCCCCGCCAAGGCCAGAACGCTCAGATTGTATTGCGCCAGCACATCGCCACGCGCGGCCAGCGGGTGCAGGATCTGCACTGCACTGTCGCGGTCGCCCTGATCCAGAAATGCCAACGCGTCATCAAGGCGCAACTGCGCCTGCGCGTGAAGGGGGATGGCCGAAAGTGCCAGCGACACACAAAGGATTCGTATCACGTTGCGACACCCCGCAATTTTTCAAATTTTGCTTTCTATACTTTGGGGTTGGCGCAGTGTCACGCCTTTGTGACGCAGCTGCGACAGGTTGCGCCGGTGCTGCGGGGACATTAAGCGTAGCGCATCAAAAGGAGGCCCCATGACGCCCGACCAGATTGAACCGCTTTTCACCCGTTCCGATGGCAGCTTTTTGTGCGCACGCTGGGGGCGGCCTATTGTGCCGGTGATTTTCGGGGTGGATGATGCAACGCTCGCCACGATCAAGGGTGCGATTGAAGCAGTTGTGGCGCTGGCAGGGCACACGATGGCCGAAACCGATCCTGAATTGGGTGCCAATCTGATGGTGTTCATTTTCAGGGACTGGGCCGAACTTCTGGACGTGCCGAATCTGGACCGGCTGGTGGACGGGCTGAAACCGCTGGTGGCGCGTTTGCAGGCGGCAGGGGCAAACCAGTATCGCGTGTTCCGGTTTGATGCGCAAAACGCCATTCGCGCGGCCTTTGTCTTTGTGCAGATGGATGACGCCTTGTCGCGTGTGCCTGCAGATGTGCTGGCGCTGTCACAGGCGGTGCAGATTATATTGCTGTGGTCGGATCGCGCCTTCACGGATATCTCTGCGCTGGCGGTGCATCAGGACCGCACAATCCTGCGGCCCGAAATTGCAGATGTCATTCGCGCAGCCTATGATCCTGTTTTGCCCGCTGTCGCAAATACCCCCACCCATGCGCTGCGCCTGTCCGCGCGCATTTCTCCGCGTCAGTAGGTGCTTTATTGGCCTGCAGCGGACATTGGGAATGCCCCAAGGCGCGGAGCAAAGGCCGCAGGCGGCCGCGCCATCGGCGGGCCGTCCCGCGGCCTGCCGATGACCTGAAGGTGTGCCAAGCGTATAATGTCAGGAATATGCCGCTTGGATAAAGTGCTTCCCATATAACGCCGGATCGGCAGACCCCGGCCCGCCGACAGCGCGGGCTAAGTCCAAGGGCGAATGTCCCCTTCACGCCGATACTTGCCCCTGCCTGCCGTCATCAGGCGCTTTCGGTCTTGCCCAAGGGCGGTGCAAACTGGCACAAGCACCCCATCCCCTCACCCCGCAAAAGGTCCTGTCCATGAAGATTGCCAGTTTCAACATCAATGGAATCAAGGCCCGTGCGGGCGCGCTGACGCGCTGGCTGGATGAGGCCGCGCCTGACCTGCTGGTGATGCAGGAAATCAAATCCACCGATGAAACCTTCCCCCGGGAGTTGCTCGAGGAGCGCGGCTATAACCTGCACACGCATGGGCAAAAAGGGTTCAACGGCGTAGCGATTGCCAGCAAACTGCCGCTGGAAGATGTGGTCTGCGGCCTGCCGGGTGACGACACCGACCTTCAGGCGCGCTGGATAGAAGCCACAGTCACCGGCGATGCACAGGCGCTGCGCGTCTGCGGTCTGTATCTGCCCAATGGCAACCCCGTTGAACTGGACGCGCAGGGCCAGCCGGTTGCGGGGGGCAAATATGCCTATAAGCTGGCATGGATGGCGCGCATGCACGACCGCTTGCGCGACCTGCTGGCGATGGAAATACCGCTGGCAGTGATGGGGGATTACAACATCATTCCGCAAGCCGAAGATGCCGCGCGCCCTGATGCATGGGCAGATGACGCGCTGTTTCGCCTGCCGTCACGCATGGCATTCCGGCGGATCATGAATTTGGGCTTCACAGATGCCTTGCGCGCAGTCAATCAGGCACCGGGCCTGTATACGTTCTGGGACTATCAGGCCGGGGCGTGGCAGCGCAATGACGGGATCAGGATTGACCATATCCTGCTGAACGCGCATGCGGCGGACCTGCTGCGCGCATGCCAGATTGACAGTGAAGCCCGCGCCGGTGACAAACCGTCCGACCATGTGCCCATATGGGCAGAACTGGCCGTGTGACGGGTTGGTTGGGGCGGGTTCCCAAACCGCCCGCCCCCGCCAGTTCAGAAGTTCCGCGTGGCCCCGATGGACGCGCGGATATTCGTAAATGACCGCGACGGGATATTACTGTCCTGACGCTCTGCCCCCAAATGAAGCACAGGTGCAAAGCCCTGCACGCTCAGGTCGCGGTGCATCAGCGACGCGGTGACACTGACATTGGTGTCGCGCGCGGGCGCAAACTGCGGCAACAGCGGATTGGACGCGGCGTATTGCGTCTGCGATGCCGCGAGGTTCAGGCCCGTGGTCACCCCACCCGCATGGGCATATTGCCCCCCGAAGCTGACGCCGATATCGCGTCTGGTGTTGAAATCCGCGCCCGCATTGTGTTTGGCCAGCGACACGCCCCCATCCAGCCGGATTTGCGGGGTCAGAACGTGAATGGTATTGACCGATAGCGCCGTGCGCCAGCCATCCATCGCCTTGTTTACCACCTGCGGGTAATGCAGCCTGTCGGCATTGGCCCGGATGGACAGATGCGTGCGTGGCCCGAAACGGCGCTGAAAGCTGGCATAGATGCCCGCCCCTTCCATGATGCGCCCGCCCTGCCCGAACGCGGCCTGCAGGCTGATACCTGCCCCGATCTGGCGCCCGTGATCGCCCAGGGCCAGCACGCCCCATTCACTGCGCAAGCGCCATGTGTTCAGGCGGCTTTGCTCAAACACCTGCCCATGTGCCATAACATGGACCCGCCCGCGCAGGTCATGGCCCAGACGCGGCAGCCATGTTCCCCCAAGCCCCAGATCCACGCCAACCCCGCGTTGCGCCTGCGCCAGCGGCAAGGGGATCGCGCCCCCGATCATGACATGGCTTTCCCCCGATGCGCGCGTGGGGTTGGTTTGCGGGACAATGGCAATGCTGGCATGGCCCTGCCATGTCTTGCGCCGGTCCATCGCGGTCAGATAGTCCTGAATCGCCGCGATTTCGCCCAAAGCCAGTTGTCCGGCAAGCGCGTTTTCGAAATGGAACCGCGCGCGGTCATCCTGTTCGGTCAGATACAGCGCGCGCGCCAGTTCCAGACGAAACCGCGTCACGTCCGGGGCCAGTGTGACACTGCGTTCCAGATAAGGCAGCGCCGCGCGCGGGGCGTTTTCGCGCATATGCGACAACCCGATGATCCAGGCCTGTTCAACGGTGTCTTGCGGGGTTTGCGGCGTGGCGGCCTGGGCTGCATCGCGCGCGCGCGCATAGTCCTGCGCCACCATCAGGCGGCCCGCCTGTTCCAGTGTTTGCGCCTGCAGCCCCCCGCCCGCGCACCAAAGCGCGGCAACAAGGGCCAACGCCCTGCTTCCCCATGCCATCCGACTGCCCGATCCTGCAACGGCGCTGAACGCCATTTCTTATTATTTCGCTGATTTTTATATATTTTCTGCATCAAGTCAATTGTTTGCGAATCATCCCCCGGACTTAACTGTTCATCAATGAAATGGCGGCAATAACCGGACTGACCCTAGCTGACAGGCCGCCCCATGCGTTACCGCCCCCAAAGACAGCGCCAAAACACACCCGTGGGAATTATTCGCAACGGCACGCGCATTTTATCCCATCTGGTCGATGTGTCGGACGGGGGGGTGCGGCTGCAATGCAATCTGCAAACCCAGCCCGGGGAAGTGCTGCAATTGCACGCAAAAGGGGCCATCGTCACGGCCGAAGTGCGCTGGATCAAGGGCAACCATATCGGTTTGCAATTCACCAAGGACGGATCGGCTGCGGACCGTTCGCGCTTTTTGCTGCGCCTGATACCGGGAAAGCAGCAGGTTGCGGGCGCAAGGGTTCATGGATTTACCGAATTGTAGCGGCAGGCTGTGCAGCTTTGGGGATTGTGCAACAAGTTGCAGCGGCGCGGGTTTTGGCCTTTTGCTGACGTTGGGAATGCCCAAGGTGCGGAATCAAGGGCGCAGCCCGCCGCGCCATCGGCGGGCCGTCCCGCGGCCTGCCGATACCTCTCGTGGCGCGCCAAGCCTTGAAAGTCGGAATATGCCGCCTGCATAAAGTGAACTTCACTGGCGTCGGATCGGCAGACCCCGGCCCGCCGACAGCGCGGGCTTCATCCAAGGGCGAACGTCCCCTTCAGGCCAAAACCAGCGCCACAGGTGCTGCGACACTCCTCAACCCTTTTCCGCGTTCGCCACCTGCGCTTGCAGGCGCGCCACCTCCTGCCGCAACCCGCGCACCAAGGCCTCTGCAAACCTGTTCAACCGCGCCACGCGCCGGTCATCAAGATGGCGGATCAAAAAGAAGCTGCGCGACAGGCGGAACGTCTGGGGCAGAACCCGCTGAATGTCGGCCCCTGCAGGAATGGCGAAATCATGCACCACCGCAACGCCCGCCCCGCTGCGCACCCAGTTGAACTGCACCGCAACCGAATTCGATGTCAGCGCCACCTGTTCCAGCCCCAGTTGCGCCAGATAGTCCAGTTCACGGTCAAAGATCATGTCAGGAATATAGCCGATCACGCGATGCGCCCGCAGATCGCGCAAATCCGTGATCGGCGGGTGGGCCGCCAAGTAGCGCCGGGATGCGGCCAGATGCAGGTCATAATCAGTGATTTTCTGGACCGACAGCCGCCCCGCTTCGGGGGCCGACACGCCGATGGCCATATCCGCTTCGCGCCGCGACAGGTTGAACACACGCGGCAGCGCGATGATCTGCACCTCCAACGCGGGGTTTTCGGCGCAGATCGCGGCCACCACCTGCGGCAACAGGTAATTTGCACACCCGTCCGGCGCCCCGATGCGAATCTGGCCTGACAGGCCGGTTCCGCCTGTGGCCTGTGCGGCGTCACTGGCGGCAATCAGGGCGGTTTCGGCCTCGATGGCGTGGGGCAGCAGGCGCGCGCCCTCCTCGGTCAGGGCATAGCCCTGATGCGAGCGCGTGAACAAGCGCCGCCCCAGCCCTTCTTCCAGCCGCGTGATGCGGCGGCCCACTGTGGCCGGGTCCAGACGCAGCACCTGCCCTGCCCGCCCAAGGCTTTCGCCCCGCGCCAGCGCCAGAAACACGCGCATGTCATCCCAATCCATCATCGCCCCAATCAAGGCCAACCCTTGCGAAAACGCAAGACCATTTTGGAATATTCCCTGTTCCCTGCGCGAAAATGCAAAGCTAAAGTCTGGCCAAACCCCAGAACAGGAGGACAGCATGAAAGAGCTTTCACATTGGATTGACGGGCAGCGCGTTTCAGGCGCATCGGGGCGTTTTGCCGATGTGTTCAACCCCGCGACAGGCGAGGTTCAGGCGCGCGTGCCGCTGGCGTCCAGGGCCGAACTGGATGACGCGGTCGCGCGCGCGGCGCGCGCACAGGTCAAATGGGGCGCCACCAACCCCCAGCGGCGCGCCCGCGTGATGATGGCCGCCGTGCAGCTGATCAACCGCGACATGGACAAACTGGCCGAGGCCCTGTCCTCGGAGCATGGCAAGACCTTCCCCGACGCCAAGGGCGACATCCAGCGCGGGCTGGAAGTCATTGAATATTGTATCGGCGCGCCGCAGCTTCTGAAGGGCGAATTCACCGACAGCGCAGGGCCCGGCATTGACATGTATTCCATGCGCCAGCCGCTGGGTGTGGTTGCAGGCATCACGCCTTTCAACTTTCCGGCCATGATTCCGCTGTGGAAAATGGGGCCAGCGCTGGCCTGCGGGAACGCGATGATCCTGAAACCCAGCGAACGCGACCCGTCTGTGCCGCTGATGCTGGCAGAGATTTTCAAGGAAGCGGGCTTGCCGGACGGGGTGCTGCAAGTCGTCAATGGCGACAAGGACGCGGTTGATGCGATTTTGGACAATGACACCATTCAGGCCGTGGGGTTTGTGGGCTCCACGCCCATTGCGCATTACATCTATTCGCGCGGCTGTGCGGCGGGCAAGCGCGTCCAGTGTTTTGGCGGCGCCAAGAACCACATGATCATCATGCCCGATGCCGATATGGACCTGGCCGCTGATGCGCTGGTGGGGGCGGGCTATGGCGCGGCGGGCGAGCGGTGCATGGCCATTTCCGTGGCCGTGCCTGTGGGTGAAGGTACCGCCGAGGCGCTGCGCGAGCGTCTGGTGCCAAAAATCGAGGCGCTGAAAGTCGGCCCCTGGACAGCGGGCGAGGATGTGGATTACGGCCCGGTGGTGACCGCCGCCGCGAAAGAAAACATCCTGCGGCTGGTGGAAACCGGCGTGGAACAAGGGGCAGAACTGGTGGTCGATGGCCGCAATTTCAGCCTGCAAGGCTATGAGGACGGGTTCTTCGTTGGCCCCCATCTGTTTGACCATGTCACCCCTGAAATGGAGATTTACCGCAAGGAAATTTTCGGCCCGGTCCTGTCGATGGTGCGCGCGGCCAGCTATGAAGAAGCCCTGGGGCTGGCGATGGACCATGAATATGGCAATGGCACCGCGATTTTCACCCGCGACGGGGACGCGGCGCGCGATTTCGCGCACCGTATCAATATCGGGATGGTTGGGATCAATGTGCCCATCCCCGTGCCGCTGGCCTATCACACATTCGGGGGGTGGAAGAAATCGGGCTTTGGCGATCTGAACCAGCACGGGCCGGATGCGTTCAAGTTCTACACGCGCACCAAAACCGTGACATCGCGCTGGCCAAGTGGCATCAAGGAAGGCGCGGCCTTCAACTTCAAGGCGATGGACTGACGACCCAAAGGGGGGCTTCGCGCCCCCCTCTTGGCGCTCGCGCGCCAATTCACCCCCTGCGGAGTATTTGAGGCAAGATGAAATATTGCTGAAAGATTCCCGCAGTATCGGGGTTTTGGACTGAAGGGGAGGATTTGATGGATTTCAGTTTGACCGAGGAGTCGGGCGCGATTTTCGACATGGCGCGGGCGTTCGGGCATGAGCATATCGCGCCCTTTGCGCGCGACTGGGACGCGCAGGGCACCATCCCGAAAGAGCTGTGGGCGCGATTCGCCGAATTGGGATTTGGCGGGCTGTATGTGCGCGAAGCCAGCGGCGGGGCGGGGTTGTCGCGGCTGGATGCGACGCTGATATTTGAAGCGCTGGCCATGTCCTGCCCGTCAGTTGCGGCGTTTTTGTCCATTCACAATATGTGCGCGGCGATGATTGACCGTTACGGGACGGACGCGATGCGCGCCGAATTGCTGCCGCGTGTTGTGGGGCTGGAGTGTTTCATGTCCTATTGTCTGACCGAACCGGGGTCAGGGTCGGATGCGGCGGCGCTGAAGACACGCGCCCTGCGCGACAACGACGGCTATGTTCTGAATGGCACCAAGGCGTTTATTTCGGGTGCGGGCTATTCGGACGGCTATATTGTCATGGCGCGCACAGGCGCGGACGGGCCGCGCGGCATATCTGCGCTGGTCGTGATGGATGGCGCGCAGGGCCTGAGTTTCGGCGGGTTGGAAGACAAGATGGGCTGGCGGTCCCAGCCCACCCGTCAGGTGCAATTCGATGATTGCCATGTGCGTGCAGACGCCCTGCTGGGCGAGGAAGGGCACGGGTTTCGCTATGCCATGGCGGGGCTGGACGGGGGGCGGCTGAATATCGCGGCTTGCTCATTAGGGGGGGCACAGGCGGCGCTGGATGCGACACTGGCCTATATGGGAGAGCGCCAGGCCTTCGGGCAAGCGCTGGACCAGTTTCAGGCGCTGCAATTCCGGCTGGCGGATATGGAGATTGAGCTGCAGGCCGCGCGCGTTTTCCTGCGTCAGGCCGCGTGGAAGCTGGACCAGGGCGCGCCGGATGCGACAAAATTCTGCGCGATGGCCAAGAAATTCGTGACCGAAGCGGGCAGCCGCGTGGCCGATCAATGCCTGCAACTGCATGGTGGATACGGCTATCTGGCTGATTACGGGATTGAAAAACTGGTGCGCGATCTGCGGGTGCATCAGATCCTTGAAGGCACGAATGAAATCATGCGCCTGATTGTGGCGCGCCAGATGCTGGCGGCGCGCTGATGGCGGATGTTTTTATCCGCAAGCAGGGGCGCGCGGGCCGTGTGACCTTGACACGGGCGAAAGCGTTGAATGCCTTGAGCTATGAGATGTGTCTGGCCATTGATGCGGCATTGCGGGATTGGGCCGAGGATGACAGCGTTGCGCTGATCGTCATTGACGCCGAAGGTGACAAGGCATTTTGCGCAGGCGGTGATATTGCGCAGATGTATGAAACCGGGCGCGCGGGCGACTATAGGTATGGCCGGGCATTCTGGGCCGATGAATACCGCATGAATGCGCGGCTGGCGGAATACCGCAAGCCCATCGTCAGCTTTCTGCAAGGCTTCGTCATGGGCGGCGGCGTGGGGTTGGGGTGTCATGTCAGCCACCGTGTGGTGTGTGAAACCAGCCAGATTGCCATGCCCGAATGCAGCATCGGGCTTGTGCCGGATGTGGGGGGGACGCATCTTCTGGCACGCGCGCCGGGGCAGCTGGGGGTCTATCTGGGGCTGACGGGGGCGCGTATGGGGCCGGGTGATGCGATACGCGCGGGGTTTGCGGATCTGTTCGTGCCCGGCGCCGAGTGGGATGCCCTGAAGGCCGCGCTGGTGGCAACGGGCAAGGTTGATGTGTTGCCGTGCCCAACGCCGCCGCCCCACGCGCCGCTTCTGGCCCATAGCCAGTTGATTGACGCCGCTTTCGGGCAGGATTCAGGCGCAGATATACTTGACTGGCTGGACCGCGATGCAACGGAATTTGCGCAGCGCACGGCCAAAGCGCTTCGGCGCAATGCCCCTTTAGCGATGGCATGCACTTTGGCCATGCTGCGCCGCCTTGGGGCAACGGCCACCCTGCGCGATGCCTTGGTGCAGGAATTTCGTTTTACATGGCGGTCTATGGAGCATTCGGATTTTCTGGAGGGTATTCGCGCCGCCATCATTGACAAGGACCGCACCCCGCGCTGGCGTCATGACGGCCTTGGGGATATAAGCGCCGCTGAGGTTGCCGCGATGCTGGCGCCCCTTGGCCCGGATGAGTTGACATTTGCGACATGCGGAAGGGATTGACATGAAAATAGGCTTCATCGGGTTGGGCAATATGGGCGGGCCAATGGCCGCCAATCTGGCCAGGGCGGGCCATCAGGTCGCGGGGTTTGACCTTGTGGCCCCCTGCCCGCAAGGCGTGGCGCGCGCCGACAGTGCCACAGATGCGGCGACGGGTGCGGATGTAGTCATCACAATGCTGCCCAATGGTGCGATCCTGCGCGATGTCGCGGCGTCGGTCATTCCTGCCATGTCCGCAGGCGCAGTGCTGTGCGATTGTTCCACTGTGGATGTGGACAGCGCCCGGGCGGTGGCAACTCAGGCCCTTGCTGCGGGGCTGGATGCGCTGGATGCGCCCGTATCAGGCGGGGTTGGCGGGGCCAGCGCGGGCACGCTGACCTTCATGGTGGGCGGGTCCGAGGCTGCGTTTGCGACAGTCCTGCCACTGTTTGACATCATGGGCCAGAAGGCCGTGCATTGCGGCGCGTCAGGGGCCGGTCAGGCCGCGAAAATCTGCAACAACATGATTCTGGGCGCGACGATGGCCGTCACCTGCGAGGCGTTTGCGCTGGCCGACAAGCTGGGACTGGACCGCGCGCGCATGTTCGATGTCGTGTCCACGTCATCAGGCTATAGCTGGTCGATGAATGCCTATTGCCCTGCCCCCGGTGTCGGCCCCCAAAGCCCGGCGGACAATGACTACCAACCCGGATTTGCGGCGGAACTGATGCTGAAGGATTTGCGCCTGTCCCAACAGGCCGCCGAAAGCGTGGACGCCCCCACCCCCATGGGCGCGCGCGCCACCGAGCTGTATGCCGGTTTCGTCGAGGTTGAGGGCGGCAAGGGGCGCGACTTTTCAGCCCTGCTGCCCCATTTTGCCACACACGGGCGCGAATGATGTCCTGGGCGGCCCAAACCCTGCCCGGACTGGCGCTGCCCCAGATTGCCCGTCTGGACGCCCTGCCCTGCGACAGCGTGCCCGCCCATAGCCCCATGTTCCACGCGGGCGACAGGGCGCAAGGATTCGCCATGGTGCTGGCAGGCCGCATAGAGGTGCATCTGACCGGCATTTCGGGGCGCGAAATCCTGCTATACGCCATTGAACCGGGCCAAAGCTGCATCCAGACAACCCTGGGCCTGTTGGGGGACGCGCCCTATAGCGGCACCGCCACCACAGTGACCGACTGTCGTTTAGTCATGATTCCGGCAGCGCTGTTTCATGAGATGATGGCGTCCTCGCCGGTTTTCCGGTCTTTCGTGTTCCGCGCCTTTGCTGCGCGCATGTCCGAAGTGACAGAGTTGTTGGAACAGGTGGCCTTCAGCCGGATTGAGGCCAGACTTGCGCGCGCGCTGCTGGATTTGGACAACAACGGCGAAATTGGCGCAACCCATGCCCAGCTTGCCGCCAGAATCGGCACCGCGCGCGAAGTCATCTCTCGCCAGTTGGAACGCTGGACCGCCGCAGGCATTTTGCAGACCGGGCGCGGCCATGTCACCCTGCGCGACCGCGCGGCATTGCAAGCGCTGGCGCAATAACCACGCGCGGTCTGTGATCATGTCACAGACATCAGTGCAGCCATGCGTTAACCTTGCTGACATATGAACACTGAACCGGAGAAATGCGATGTTGGCACGGAATGTTGGCGGTATTGACCGCATCTTGCGTATTGTGGTGGGACTGGCCCTGCTTGCGGGATTCTTCCTGAATTCAGACGCAAGCCTGCGCTGGCTGTATCTGATCGGCCTCGTGCCATTGGCCACCGGCCTGATGCAGACCTGCCCGTTATATACGCTGATCGGGCTGAATACCTGCCCAGCCAAGAAGTAGCCCGCAGCAACTCAAATTGGTGGCAAATCGCATTGCCACCATTTCTTGCATTTTTTCATCAGAAGGGTCTTGCAGCGCCGCGAAGCCTTGGCTAAACAGCGCCACATAGTTGGGGTGTAGCCAAGTGGTAAGGCATCGGTTTTTGGTACCGTGTATCGTAGGTTCGAATCCTACCACCCCAGCCAGTATTCTCTAAGCCATTGATATTACATACGGAAATCAGACCGATTCTCGGTTGAGGCCTGAAATGGCCCAACTGCGACACATTTGTGCGGCTCGGGCCTGAAAGCGGTCTGGGGGGGCGCGATCCATGGCCGCCACAAAGCAAAAAATGCATCGGCACCACCTCGCAGGCGGGGCGAATAACGCTTATATGTCCGCCTGGTCGGCTTACAGTAGCAAACAGCCAGTCATGGTATGGCGTCCAGTGTCGCATTTCGCTATCGCCCCCATCTTGCCCGCAAAATACGCAAACAGCGGTGGTTTTGCCACACAGCGGCAAGCCCCACCCCTTTTCGAGTTGCGCAAGAGACATCTTTTCGCGTAAGGCTCGCGCCAATCGCATGGACCCGGTGCAAGTCCGGGTGGCTCTTTCGGCCGCTGATCCGCCGGATAACCACAAGACACACCATGAAAACCGGCGCGCCATAGCGCAGCTTCAGCCGGTCAGGAACTTATGACATGATTTCAATGAATGCTTACCGCGACCAGTGGTTTGGCAACATACGCGGCGATCTTATCGCGGGGCTTGTCGTGGCGCTGGCGTTGATCCCCGAAGCGATTGCCTTTTCCATTATCGCAGGCGTTGACCCCAAAGTGGGGCTGTATGCCAGCTTTTCCATCGCTGTTTTGATCGCCTTTACCGGCGGCAGACCGGGCATGATTTCGGCGGCAACAGCCGCAACAGCCGTGCTGATGGTCACGCTGGTGCGCGATTACGGGCTGGAATACCTGCTGGCGGCCACAGTGCTGGCGGGGCTGTTGCAGATTGGCGCGGGCATCCTGAAACTTGGCTTCATCATGCGCTATGTGTCGAAATCAGTCATGACGGGGTTTGTGAACGCGCTGGCCATCCTGATCTTTCTGGCGCAGCTGCCCGAACTGGACCCGCGAGAGGTGTCTTGGATCACCTATGTTCTGGTCGCTGCAGGGCTTGGCATCATCTACGGGTTACCCATGCTGACCAAGGCGATCCCCTCGCCCTTGGTGACAATCGTTGTGCTGACAATCGTGGCCATCGTGCTGGGGCTGGATGTGCGCACAGTGGGCGATATGGGCGAATTGCCCGACACATTGCCGGTGTTTCTGATCCCGAACATCCCGCTGACGATTGAGACACTTGTGATCATCTTCCCCTATTCGATGGCCATTGCGGTTGTTGGCCTGCTCGAAAGCCTGATGACGCAGAACATCGTCGATGACCTGACCGACACACGCTCGGACCGCAATCAGGAATGCATCGGTCAGGGTATTTCCAACACCGCCACGGGCTTTATCGGTGGTATGGCAGGCTGTGCGATGATCGGGCAGTCGATCATCAACGTCAAATCCGGCGGGCGCGGGCGCTTGTCGTGCTTTGCGGCGGGGGTTTACCTGCTGTTTCTGATCTTGGTGTTGGGCGATCTGGTCAAGCAAATTCCCATGGCGGCATTGGTGGCCGTGATGATCATGGTGTCAGTGGGCACGTTCTCGTGGTCGTCGATCAAGGCGCTGAGGGTGCATCCGCGCTCCAGCTCCATCGTGATGATCGCAACGGTGGTGACAGTCGTCTACACCCATAACCTGGCTATCGGTGTGCTGGTGGGCGTGCTGTTGTCGGGCATCTTCTTTGCGGGCAAAATCGCGCAATTGTTCAATGTGCGTTCGGAAATCACCCAAAGCGGCCACCAGCGCACCTATATCATCGAGGGGCAGTTATTCTACGGCTCGGTCGAGGATTTCATGGACGCATTCGACTTCAAGGAAACGTTGGACAAGGTCATCATTGACGTCAGCCGCGCGCATATCTGGGATATATCTTCTGTTCAGGCCCTGGATATGGTTATCCTGAAATTCCGTCGGGATGGCGCCGAAGTGGATGTCATCGGGATGAACAAAGCCACCGAAACCATCGTCGACAAGCTTGCCATCCATGACAAGCCGGGCGCGATGGACAAATTGATGTCACATTAAAGGGGACACACGATGACCCAACATCCGCAAAAAATCGTGGCCCTTGTTGACGGGTCCGTCTATTCGGCCAGTGTGTGCGATCATGCGGCATGGATTTCGCAGCGCACCGGCGCGCCGGTGGAATTGCTGCATGTGCTGGGCCGGCGCGACGCGCCTGAAAAAACGGACTTCTCCGGCTCCATCAAACTGGGCGCGCGCAGTGCGCTGCTGAAAGAACTGGCCGAACTTGACGCACAGCGCGCCCGACTGATCAACCATCGCGGCCGCGCCATTTTGGAAGATGCACGCGCCATTCTGGACACTGCCGGTGTGACCGAAATCACCACGCGGCTGCGTCAGGGCGATGTCGTCGAGACCGTCAGCACTGTGGAACATGACGCGCGCGTGGTCATGGTCGGCAAACGCGGCGAGGCTGCGGATTTTGCCAAGGGCCATCTGGGGTCCAACCTTGAACGCATCATCCGCGCCAGCACCCGGCCTGTCTTCGTGGCCTCGCGCGCATTCAAGCCCATCTCGCGGGTGCTGGTGGCCTATGATGGCGGCGTTTCCGCCATGAAAGCCGTCGACCATATCGCGCGCAGCCCGCTGTTTCAGGGGCTGCATATCCATATCGTTACAGTGGGCACCCCAACCCCAGAGGTGCAAAAGGGGCTCGACAACGCAAAAGCACTGATGACAGCGGCGGGGCTTACGGCGGAAACCTCTGTCATCCCCGGTCAGCCGGAAACCGCGCTGGGAAAACTGATTGACGACGCAAAAATCGACATGCTGGTGATGGGCGCTTACGGACATTCGCGCATCCGCACGTTGATCATCGGCTCCACCACCACAGCGATGATCCGCTCTTGCAAGGTGCCAATCGTGTTGCTGCG